>JALVXE010000030.1:0-3282 GCA_027038385.1 Thermotogaceae bacterium | reverse complement strand
ATATACATGTCCGTGGATGAGTTTAAAAAGATCAACGAAGAGAGAGAAGAAAACGGTGAAGTACCTTTTGCGAATCCGAGAAACGCCACAGCTGGAACTATCAGACAACTGGATACCTCTGTTGTTTCAAAAAGAAGACTCGATTCTTTCATGTACTATCTCGTCAATCATGAAAGATATGGGGTGAAGACTCAGTGGGAAGCACTAAGTTACCTGAAAAAGCTGGGATTTAAAGTCAATTCCCATTCAAAGCTCTGCAAAAATGTGGAAGAGGTGATCGACTATTGGAAAGAATGGATTCATAGGAGAAAAGAGCTCGATTATTGGGTAGATGCTGTAGTCGTCAAGGTGAATTCCTTTGAATATCAGAAAACCCTAGGTGAAACCTCCAAGTCTCCGAGATGGGCAATTGCTTTCAAATTTCCAGCCGAGCAGGCGAGGACGAAGATAATGGGAATATCCATGCAGGTTGGAAGAACAGGAGTTATCACACCAGTTGCAGAGCTCAAACCCGTTTGGCTAGAGGGAACAACCGTGAAGAGAGCATCTCTTCACAATTTTGATTATATAAGGGAGAAAGACATAAGAATAGGCGATTGGGTATTCGTTGAAAAGGCAGGAGGAATAATACCCCAAGTTGTTAAGGTGATAACCGACTTAAGGGACGGGAGCGAAAAACTGATAGAACCACCAAAAAGCTGCCCAGTTTGTGGAGGAAAGGTCGGAAAACTCAATCCTTATGAAGTCGCGATAAGATGCCTCAACCCACATTGCCCGGCAAAATTGAAGAGAGCCTTGATGACATTTGTCTCGAGGGATGCAATGAATATCGATGGGCTCGGAGAAAAGCTCATAGATAAACTGGTCGATTCTGGAATAGTCAAGGACATAGCAGATATATATTACTTGACGCCTTTTGATCTCGCCCAGCTCGGATCTGGAATAGGCCAGAGAACGATAGCGAAGATAATGAAAGAGATAGAGAAGTCGAAAAATAACCCGCTAGAAAGGTTGATAACAGGCCTTGGAATACCACTTATTGGCAAAAAGCTCGCAAGAGTTCTGGCTGAGAATTTCTCAAGTCTGGATGATATCATGTCTGCTCCAGTTGAAAGGCTCATCGAGATAGAAGGTGTAGGTGAGGAAGTGGCGAGGTCTATCAGGGAATACTTCGACAACAAGAAGACCAAGGAGATAATAGAGAAATTGAAAAAAGCCGGAGTGAATATGAAATCGAGAGTAAAAAAATCCAACGCTTTGAAGGGGATGAAATTCGTTGTGACAGGAGAACTGAGAAGATGGAGTAGAAGGGAGATAGAGGAGTTCATAGAATCACTTGGAGGGAGGGTAAGTTCAAGCGTTTCGAAGAACACGGATTACGTGATAGTTGGGGAAAAACCCGGATCAAAACTGAAGAAAGCCAGGGAGCTGGGTGTTAAAACGATCACCGAGGATGAATTTGTTGATATGATAAAAAGGTTGGCTGAAGATGTCAAAATTCCTGATGCCAAAGGACCTATGACTCTGTTTTAACCTTGTTATATCGTCAAACACGAGTAGACTTTTGAAAAAACCAAAAATACTTGATGTTTCCCATAAAAGGGTAGTAATATACTGAGTGAAAGGCCTGCCGAGTCCTTTCCAAGCAGAGATTTCCCGGAGGTGATATTTATGAAAATCTTTCTCGATACAGCTAATTTAGATGAGATAAGACATGGTGTGGAGTGGGGTATAGTCGATGGAGTTACAACTAATCCTACCTTAATAGCCAGAGAAAAGGCTCCTTTCAAGGAGAGGATCAAAGAAATATGCGAGCTCGTAAAAGGTCCAGTTTCGGCAGAGGTGACTGCTCTCGATTGGGAAGGTATGGTCAAAGAAGCGGAAGAGCTTGCGAAGATAGACGAACACGTAGTCATAAAGATTCCCCTAACCAAAGACGGTGTCAGAGCTATAAAGATTCTGAGTGAGAAGGGGATAAAGACGAACGCCACTCTAGTGTTCTCACCTATGCAAGCCGTTCTGGCCGCCAAAGCCGGGGCCACGTATGTCAGTCCATTCATAGGAAGAGTTGACGATGTTTCGTCTGACGGTTTGAAGATGCTCGAGGAGATAGCGGTCATATTCTCGAACTACGCTTTCGAGACCGAGATAATCGCCGCGTCCATAAGGCATCCAATGCACGTGGTTGAAGCAGCACTTATGGGAGTTGACATAGTTACAATGCCGTTCGCGGTCCTCGAAAAACTCTTCAAACACCCTCTGACAGATATAGGAATAGAGAGGTTCATGAAAGATTGGGAGGAGTACAGAAAAGCAATGGGGGAGGTGAAGTGATTTGTCAGATGACATTCTCGAAGTATTCGACATAACAGAACTCGAAAATATGACGGTGAAAGAGTTGTACAAGCTAGCAAAAAAGTATGGCATCCAGAGATACACGAGCTACAGGAAGAGAGAACTCATAAACGAGATACTGAAGAGGCAACAGGAGGAAAAGGGGTATTTCACTGGGGAAGGGGTACTCGACATAAACGAAAATGGTGGCTTTGGCTTCTTGAGATCCATGAAAGACAACCTTCTTCCATCCTCAGAGGATATATACGTCTCGCCATCACAGATAAGAAAGTTCAACCTCAACACCGGAGATATAGTCAAAGGCATAATAAGGCCACCCAAAAATGGAGAAAAGTATTTTGCTATGATAAAGATAACGGCCGTGAATGGGTTCCCGCCGGAGAGCAGTGGTGATAGGATAAACTTTGAAAACCTCACACCGGATTATCCAAGGGAGAAGTTCATACTCGAGACAGAGCCATCAGTGCTCTCAACGAGGATAATAGACATGTTCGCTCCGATTGGAAAGGGTCAACGTGGTATGATAGTTTCTCCCCCAAAGGCTGGAAAGACCACAATACTTAAAGAGATCGCTAATGGCGTTGCCACGAATCACCCAGACACATTCAGGATAATCCTTCTGATAGACGAAAGACCGGAAGAGGTCACTGATATAAGGGAATCCACAGATGCCATAGTGATAGCCGCACCCTTCGATATGGAACCACGTCATCAAACTAAAGTCGCCGAGCTCACCCTCGAGATGGCCAAAAGACAAGTCGAATTTGGAAAAGATGTCATAATACTTCTGGATTCATTGACAAGACTCGCGAGAGTTTACAACATATCTGTAGAGCCGTCTGGAAAACTCCTATCGGGTGGTGTCGATCCAGCAGCTCTTGTGAAACCGAAGAAATTCTTTGGCGCAGCGAGGAACATAAGAGAAGG
>JALVXE010000029.1 GCA_027038385.1 Thermotogaceae bacterium | reverse complement strand
ACTTGTGGCCACCGCCGGTATGATAGATGGAAAACACGTCACCTGGCTACCATCTTACGGACCTGAGATGAGGGGTGGAACTGCCAACTGTACCGTGGTCGTCTCCGATGAGCCGGTCGCATCTCCGGTTGTGGATACACCTAACGAGATAGTGATATTCAACATCCCATCGCTTTTAAAATTCGAACCCATACTCGACAAAGGTGGAGTCCTTGTCATGAACACATCGATGATAGACAGAGAACCCTCAAGAGATGATATAAAGGTCATCAAGGTCCCTGCGAACGACGTTGCGGATAAACTTGGCGCCTTGAAAGCACAGAACATGGTGATGCTTGGTGCTTACATAGAGGTGACTAAAGCGGTGAGCCTCGAGAGCGTCATAAAGGCTCTTGAAAAGAAGATGACCGGGAAGAAAGCACAGTTTCTGGAAGTCAATAAAAAGGCGATAGAAGAGGGAATGAAAATAGCAAAAGAACAACTCAAATGATCCCCGCCTCCCCTGGCGGGGTTTTTCAAGTTAAGGGTTTCTCCACTATCAATCCAGATCTTGCGTTCTTCTTCCCCCTGACGGCTACGAGCTCAGCTTTGTCTTTTGGATGGAAGAACACCATTCTCTTCACCTCAAGCCTTCTTTCTCTGAGTGAGCAAAGCCAATCCATCAGATTTTCTGGAGACAAAGCGAGTGAGAACTCCCCTCCGTTTTTCAAACTCCAGGAAATCGCATCCGTGAAAGCTTCGATCGTCTCAAGACTCGCGCTCCTTGCAAGGGCTCTGATCTTGTTTGGACTCGCTTTTTTCCCTATGTGATGTGGAGGATTCGATATCACCATGTCGAAACTCTCCGCCTTGAAAATCTTTCTTATATCCCTGACATCCCCCCACACGAATCTTACCTTGTCTTTCACACCGTTGAACTCGGCGGATTTCTCCGAGACTTTCACCAGGTCTTTTACGATCTCCAAACCGACGACTTCCCTTTTGTAAAGCTTCGCGATTCCTATGGACACTATCCCGGATCCACTTCCCAATTCCAAAACCTTCTTACTGGAAGCCGACGGCTTTGAGAAATACAGAAGCAGGGCAGATGCATGAGTGGGTTTTGATTCGCTTTCGAGAAGCTCTATGCCTCTAAGGATCTCGGTGAAGTCCAAAAAACCACTCCTTTGGAAATGAAAAAGCTCGCCTTTCGGCGAGCTGGCAGGGCCGGAGGGACTTGAACCCCCAACCATCGGTTTTGGAGACCGACGCTCTACCAATTGAGCTACGGCCCTACTTCTTTGGTGGTGGGGGGAGGATTTGAACCTCCGAAGGCATTCTGCCAGCGGATTTACAGTCCGCCCCCTTTGGCCACTCGGGCACCCCACCGTCCGCTGGGCAATTGTACAATAATTAAGAGTGAACTTTCAAGGGTGGATTAGGAAGTATAGCGGTCGCTTTTTCGCTTTTTCTTGTTCGGTTTAATGAGGATTGACAGAACGCGATAGTCGTGATAATTTTCTTGATAGTTAGACATAAAACTAAGGGGTATGATAATGTGAGGGAGATATCGAGATTTCTGAAACCATACACATGGCTCATAGTGATAGTTGTAGCCCTTGTATCTGCTCAGGCGGTTTTAAACTTGTATTTGCCGGATTTGATGTCAAACATCGTCAACAAGGGAATCGTCAGGAGGGATATATCCTACATATGGCATGAGGGTCTGTGGATGCTCATCGCATCACTTGCCGGAGTCTTCGCGGCTGTTCTTTCCGCTTACATGTCAGCCAAGGTGAGCGCGTACTTTTCAAGAGACCTGAGAAATGCGATTTTTTCTAAGGTCCAATCCTTCTCGTTGATAGAGTTCGAGAAATTCGGGACTTCCTCCTTGATAACCAGAACCACGAATGATGTGATGCAGATACAGCAAACACTCGTTATGGCTTTGAGGCTTGTCATCCTTGCGCCGGTGATGGGAATAGGCGGTGCGATAATGGCATTCTCGAAGGATGCGAAACTCTCCATGGTCATATTGGTGAGCGTTCCTGTGCTCCTCGGAGGAATGTATCTTTTGGTGAAACTCCTATCTCCATCCTTCAAGAGTCTCCAGAAGAAGATCGACAGACTCAACAGGGTCGTCAGGGAGACCATAACCGGTGTCAGGGTGATAAGGGCGTTCAACAGAGACGAGGATTGGAAGGATAGGTTTGAAGATGTCAACGTTGATTTGATGAAAACCGCTTTAAAGGTCTTTAGAATAGCTTCGGTGATGTTTCCAATGCTCCTTCTCATAATGAACCTCACGACCGTTGCCGTTATATGGATAGGTGCCAAAAGGATAGATGCTGGTGCTGTGCAGGTGGGAGACATGATGGCCGTGATGCAATATGTTCTTCAGATATTGATGTCTTTCATAATGATCTCCATAGTTTTCGTCTTCTTCCCGAGGGCTCAGATATCTTCTGAGAGGATATCCGAGGTGCTGACCACCAAACCGACTGTTAAAAATCCTGTGAACCCGATCTCAACCACAGTGAGAGAAGGGAAGATCGAATTCAGAAACGTCACGTTCAGGTTTCCGGGTGCACCAAGTCCTGTTTTGAAGAACGTTTCCTTCACTGCAAATCCGGGCGAAGTGACGGCGATAATAGGAAACACGGGATCCGGGAAGACGACGATTCTCAATCTGATAATGAGGTTTTACGATCCTGAAGAGGGGGAAATACTGATAGACGGAGTTGATGTCAAAAAGATGGATTTGAAGGCTTTGAGAAGATCCATAGGATATGCCACCCAAAAGCCCGTGATATTCGAGGGGACCATAAGGGAAAACATAAGATTTGGAAGGGATATACCAGATCCCGACGTCGAGAGGGCTGCGGAGATAGCACAGGTTATGGAGTTCGCTTCCAGATTTGAGAAAGGTCTTGATACCGTTATATCGGAAGGGGGAACAAACCTATCCGGAGGCCAGAAACAGAGGATATCGCTCGCTCGTGCCATAGCCGGTAGGTGCAGGATATACATGTTCGACGACACATTCTCCGCACTCGATTTCAGAACCGATTCAAAGATAAGAAGGAGGCTTCACGAGGTTACAAAAGGCGCGGCTGTGATAATGGTGGCTCAGAGGGTTGCAACCGTTATGAATGCGGACAAGATAGTCGTCCTTAAGGATGGAAAAGTTGAGTGCATCGGAAAGCACGAAGAGCTGTACAGAAGCTGTAAGGTTTACAGGGATATAGTGCTATCCCAGCTTTCTGAGGAGGAAGCTACTACGGCTTGAGGAGGAATCCAGATGAACGGAAGATCGCAGAGGAGAGGGCCATTTTTTGGACACGGCAGAGGACCTGTTGAAAAGCCGAAAGATTTCAGGAAGGCTGTGAAAAAGCTCGTTTCGTACATGAAACCACATCTTTTTTGGGTAATTCTCGTCATAGCACTCGCCGTTATCTCGACGATAATATCGATTCAACTCCCGAAGATAATGGGAAAGGCTGTAACGAAGGTTTTCAACGGCTTCATGGCGAAGATGGCCACCAGGTCTTTAGCGAAACTCTTCGGTGGAAAAGCCCCCAACAGAAGCACGATGGATTACAAAGGTATAGCCAGGATCCTGACGAAGGTTGGTATCTTGGCGGTCATATCCGCAGTTCTCGGATACATACAGCAGTATGTAATGGCTGGTGTGACTCAGAAGGTCGTTTACAGGATGAGGAAAGACCTTAGGGAGAAGATGTCAAAACTCCCCCTGAGGTTCTACGATTCCCATTCTTACGGTGACGTGATGTCACGTGTCTCGAACGACGTGGATGTGATAAGCAACGTCCTCCAGCAGGGACTTGTTCAGACGATAACGTCTGCAGTCAGTATAGTTGGAATAATCGTGATGATGCTCACGATAAGCCCTTCACTTACACTCTTCACACTGTTGGCTTTGGTGTTAAGCGCGGCTTTGGTCTCCTTCTTCGTGAAGAAATCCCAAGTTTACTTCTCGGACAGACAGAAGTACATCGGAAAGCTCAGCGCGAGGGCGGAGGAAGCCTACGGGGGACACATAGTTCTGAAGGCTTATGGAAAAGAGGAAGAGGAGATGAAGAAGTTCGAGGAGATAAACGAAAAGCTGACGATGGCCAACTTGAAGTCCCAATTCATATCGGGTGTCATAAGGCCATTGATATTCTTCATAGGAAACCTTGGATACGTTATAGTCAGCGTTCTCGGAGGGGTTATGGTCGTTAAGAAGATCATAGAGATAGGCGATATAACGGCTTTCATACAGTATGTCAGAAGGTTTAACCAGCCGATAATACAGATGGCGAGCATGGTGAATTTGATCCAATCAGCATTGGCGGCCTCTGAGAGGATATTCGAAGTTTTGGAAGAAGACGAGGAGCCGCCAGATCCGGAAAACCCAATCGTTCTTGAGAAAGCTGAGGGACACGTTGTGTTTGACAAGGTTTACTTCAGCTACGTACCTGAGAAGCCCTTGTTTGAGAACTTAGGTTTTGACGTGAAACCCGGATACGTGGGTGCGATAGGGGGACAAACGGGAGCTGAAAAGACGACGATCGTGAACCTCCTGATGAGGTTCTACGATATACAGAGAGGAAGGATAACGATAGACGGCGTTGACATAAAGATGATGAGAAGATCGGATCTCAGGAAGCTCTTCGGAATGGTTTTGCAAGACACCTGGCTCTTTCACGGCACGATAAGAGAGAACATCGCTTTTGGAAGAGAAGGAGCAACGGAGGAAGAGATAATAGAGGCCGCCAAGAGAGCCTATGCTCACAACTTCATAATGGCTCTGCCGAATGGATACGACACCGTGATAGATGAGAGCATGTCGAACCTCTCCCAAGGTGAAAGGCAGCTCATAACTATAGCTAGGGCTTTTCTGGCCGATCCGGATATACTAATACTGGATGAGGCGACCAGTAACGTCGATACGCTCACAGAAGCTTATATACAGATGGCTCTGAGGGATATCATGAAAGGTAGAACAAACTTCGTGATAGCACACAGGCTGTCCACCATCAAAAACGCGGATGTGATATTCGTCATGAACGAGGGAAAGATAATAGAGATCGGCACACACGAAGAACTCCTTGAAAGAGGAGGATTCTACTCTCAGCTTTACAAAAGTCAGTTCTTGGGAGCGCTTGTTGAAGATTAGCTCAGATAGATCAAATCAAAGGAGTTTATCGATAGATCGACTACGAGGAGTCTGTTCATCAAAGAGCCATCTTCATTTCCGCAGATGATCTTTACGGCTTCAGATATCTGTATTGATCCAACCAAGGTCACCACCGCTGGAAATACCTGAGGAGGATTTATTTCATCCTCGATTTCACCGAATATCTCCTTGAGCCTTTTTGTCTTATGAGGATAGACAACCGTTACCTGACCCGCGTATCCCTTAACTCCACCATGAACGAACGGGATTTTCTTTTTGAATGCCTTCTCTTCCAGAATATACCTTGTTTTAAAATTGTCGAGACAATCGATGATCACATCGACATCTGGAATATCGAAATTCTCGTCTATTCTTTTGTTAATTTTCACTATATTTACATCTGCTATCTCTTTTAGTCTTTTTTCAGCTGAATTTAGCTTGAGGTTTCCTATATCTTTTTTCGTGTACAGAATCTGCCTATTGAGATCAGGCTCGTCGACCTCCTTGTAATCAACAAGGTATATGTTCTTAAAGCCTGTGCGAACGGATAGCTCAGCTACCGTTGAACCAAGCCCGCCAACGCCGGCTATCAGGATTCCTGAATCGGAGATCTTTTCAAAGCAACTGCCAAGAAGCTCTCTGTGTCTCTCGAACATCTATCCACCACCCATAGGGGTGATTATATCAAGGACTCCACCTTCGAAATTCCTTATTTTCTCAGTTATTACGTTCTTTCCGCCGTAGAATATGGATATCATGAATTTTGCGACCATTCCATCGACGTTTGCCCTCATATAGATTTTATCTCCTTCGATTTTAAAATTCACCCCAAGCTCTTCTGATATCTTCCTGAGAATATTTTCAAGGTCTCCATCTTCCACTTCCAGATCTCGAAAACCAACGGACTTTCTAAGAGGTCCTTTGAAGACCACTTTAATCATAGAAAAGCCCCCTCAGATTTATTTTGAAAAGCGTCCTGTGTAGTATAATGACATCCAGATAAATTTTACAGGAGGAGGGATATATATGAAGAAATACACGAAAACTCACGAATGGGTTGAAGTTATCGAGGGAAACAAGGTGAAGGTGGGTATAAGCGACCATGCTCAGGATCAGCTTGGTGATATCGTCTACATAGAGCTTCCAGAGGTCGGATCTGAGTTCAAAAAGGGGGATACTCTGACAACTATCGAATCGGTTAAGTCCGCGGAGGACATATACGCCCCCGTTTCTGGTAAGGTTACGGCCGCAAACGAGGAGCTCTCAGACCATCCAGAGATAATCAACGAAGATGCGGAAGGCAAGGGTTGGATCGTTGAGATGGAGATGAGTGATCCGTCAGAGCTCAATGACTTGATGACGAAAGAAGAGTATGAGAAATTCTTGGAGGAGGAGGAAGGATGAAATGAAGAAATACACCTACATACCCCATACTGAGGAAGATATAAAGGAAATGCTCGCCACGATCGGTGCGAAGAGCATAGATGATCTTTTTGTGGATGTTCCAAAGACGATCTCACCAGAAAGTCTCAAAATACCTGAATCCAAAGATGAGCTCACTGTGAGATCGATAGTGGAAAGCCTTGCTAAGAAAAACCGCTTCCTGAACGAGATGAGAGTTTTCATGGGAGCGGGGATATACTACAGGTACATTCCAGCCGTCGTTTATCACATGGCATCCAAGCCGAATTTCGTCACGGCCTACACACCTTATCAAGCAGAGGTATCTCAGGGGACACTCCAGGCTCTCTTTGAATACCAGACGATGATAAGCGAACTCACCGGAATGGAGGTCACGAACGCTTCTATGTACGATGGAGCTTCTGCTCTCGCAGAAGCGATGCTAATGACCGTTAGGGTTTCTAAGAAAAAGAAAGTCTTGATGGCCGCAAACATACATCCAGAATATGTGAGGACAACTAAAACTTACGTCACGCCCCAGGATATAGAGGTTGTCATGGTCGACTACGACAAAGAAACTGGTCAGATAGATCTTGAGGATCTAAAGAAAAAACTTGATGACACCGTCGGAGGTGTGGCGGTTCAATATCCGAATTTCTTCGGGATCGTCGAAGACTTGAAAGCGATTAAAGAAGTGTTGCCGGAGAAAACGATGTTCGTCGTCGCTGCCGATCCGATTGCTCTGGCGCTCTTAGAGCCACCTGGAAAATTCGGTGCGGATATAGTTGTAGGTGAAGGACAGGCACTTGGAAACTTTCCATCCCTCGGAGGACCGGGCTTTGGATTTTTCTCGACGAGCATGAAGCACGTCAGAATGATGCCTGGAAGACTAATCGGCCAGACGAGAGATGTAGACGGAAAAACTGGATACGTGATGATACTCCAGACTAGGGAGCAGCACATAAGAAGGAGCAAAGCCACGAGCAACATATGCTCCAACCATGCTCACAACGCGGTCATGGCTGCTATATACATGAGCACGATGGGAAAAGAAGGAGTCGTGGAAGTAGCCAGAAGATCTGCCAACACGGCACACTACTTGGCAAAAGCTCTCCAGGAGAAGGGATTCAAACTCACTTTCAAGGGTCCGTTCCTCTTTGAATTCGTCTTCGATGCGGGAGAAGATTACGAGAAGAAATGGAAGGACATGGTGGAGAAGGGAATACTCGGGCCACTACCGATGGAGAGGTTCTTCGAGGACATGAAGGGAAAGGCTTTGGCTGCGACGACTGAGATGATCAAGAAAGAAGACATAGACGCGCTCTTGGAGGCGATAGCATGACGATATTCGAAAGGTCAAAGAAAGGAAGGAGAGCGTACAGCTTCCCGGAATACGATGTGCCAGAAGTTGATCTCAAAATCCCAGAACATCTGATGAGATCGGAAAAAGCGGAGCTTCCAGAGGTTTACGAGGTCGATGTCGTCAGGCATTACACGGAGCTCGAGGCAAAGAACTACTCGGTTGATAGGGGGTTTTATCCGCTCGGATCGTGTACGATGAAATACAACCCAAAACTCAACGAGGATATGTCAGCCCTCTTCAGATGGCTCCACCCCTATCAGCCTGAAGAGACTATTCAGGGTGCTTTAAAGCTTATGTACGAGCTCAAGGAGATGCTCATGGAGATAACCGGAACTGACGACATGACGCTCGTCCCATCAGCTGGTGCTCATGGAGAACTCACAGGAATGTTGATAATAAGGGCTTATCACTTAGACAGAAAGGATTACAAAAGGAGCAAAGTCATAGTTCCGGATTCCGCACACGGTACTAACCCGGCTTCTGCCGCCATGGCTGGATTCAAGGTAGTCGAGCTCAAATCGAGCGATGAAGGGCTCGTAGATCTCAAGGAGCTGGAGAAGGAGCTTGACGAGACCACAGCGGCTATAATGCTCACGAACCCGAACACGCTTGGGTACTTCGAGAGGGACATACTCAAGATAGCCGAAATGGCTCACGAAGCAGGTGCCCTTCTTTACTACGACGGTGCGAATTTGAACGCGATCATGGGGAGGGCGAGACCTGGAGATATGGGGTTTGACGTCGTGCATTTGAATCTTCACAAAACTTTCTCAACGCCGCACGGAATGGGAGGTCCCGGATCTGGACCTATAGGTGTGAAAGAAGAGCTCAGAGAATTTCTCCCAGTTCCGGTAGTGAGGAAAGATGGTGACAGATACTACCTCGATTACGATCTCCCGAAATCGATAGGAATGGTCAGATCGTTCTATGGAAATTTCGGGGTGTTGGTGAAAGCTTACACTTACATACTCACCATGGGAAGGGACGGCCTTAAGATGGCGAGCGACATGGCAGTTCTCAACGCGAACTACTTGAAAAAGCTATTGAGCGAATTCTACCCGATAGCCTATGACAAAGATGGAAAAAGAGCTTGCATGCATGAGTTCGTGGCCGACGGAACGAAGCTCCTCAAAGAGACCGGAGTAAAAACTTTAGATGTTGCAAAAGCTTTACTTGACAGAGGATTCCACGCTCCAACAGTCTACTTCCCGCTCATAGTCCACGAAGCTCTCATGATAGAACCAACGGAAACAGAATCAAAAGAAACCCTTGAAGCCTTTGCAAACGCACTTAAGGAGATCGTTGAGGAAGCGAAAAAGAATCCACAGAGTTTGAAGGAAGCTCCGAAGAACACTCCCGTCAGAAGACTTGACGAAGCGACGGCATCGAGAAAACCAATAGTGAAATGGTCGAGAAAATGAAAAATGGCCGCCGAGCGGCGGCCATTTATATTCCAAACCTCTTTTTCGCTGCGTTGATTATAGAGAGTATCATGTCCTTGTAGGTTTTTCCCGTCTTTTCGAATATCATGGGGATGTTTGAGTAATCCGGAACGAGCATTGGGAGTGAGTTGACCTCGAGTATGTGGTATTTTCCATCCTTTATTCTCATATCTATCCTACCGTATCCCCTGAATCCCAAAACTTCAAAAGTTTTCTTGGAAACCTCTCTGACCTTTTCTATCTCCTCATCACTGAGCCTTGCCGGGACGTAGTAGTCTATGTACTCGTCGAATTCACCAGAGTTTTTCACCCTGTCTGAGAAGAACTTCTCTATTCCATCAGGGAGCCTTGAAAAATCTATCTCCATAGGTGGAAGGACGTTTATGCCGCTCTCATCTTCCACGAAGGCTATCGTGAGTTCCATCCCGTCTATGTATTCCTCAACGAGCGCAGGTTCTTTGAAGTTCTCGTGAACCCATCTGACATTTTTGACGAGCTCATCGTAGTCGTTGGCAACGGATTCTTTCCTCAATCCCTTGGAACTCCCCTGCCTGACGAGCTTTACAAGGAGCGGATAATTCAAACCGTGATCTTTTGGAACTTCCTCTCCGGGTCTGACGACTATGAATTCTGGTGTATCTATACCGTACTGCTTGATGATCGCCTTCGTGACGGATTTGTCTATGCAGAAAGCGTGTGTGAGTGGTGAAGAACCGGTGTATGGGATCCCCATGAGGTCTAAAACTGAGGCTACATGAAGTTGTCTGGCTTCTTTTCCACCTCCGGTGGCTATGTTCATCGCAAGGTCGAATTCCTTTATCTTTTTCATGAAATCTTCATCAAACGGAACTACTTCGTTCTCGTACACACCTTTCAAGGATTCCTGAATAGCCTTTATCATCTTCTTTTTGTACTTGTCCAAAACCTTATCAACAACGATTGCTACCCTCACGGGTTCACCTCCATCATCCCTTCATTCCGCTTCTGACCAAGCTCTTCACGAACATGTTCTGAAGCACTAAGAACATCACGACTGTCGGTATAAGAACCACGATCGTCCCAGCCATTATCACTCCCCAATTGTTGACGGCTTCCGCGTCTATCAACATCTTAACGCCTATCTGAACGGTCTTCATGTTGTCCTCCATGGTGACTATCAGGGGCCACAGGTACATGTTCCAGGCGTAGACGAAGTTTATTATCGCCGCTCCACCTATCATCGATTTGGAAAGCGGCAGAAGTATCTTTATGAGAAATTGCATAGGAGTTGCTCCGTCTATTCTTGCAGCATCTTCGAGCTCTTTCGGGATGGATTTAAAGTGTTGTCTAAAGAGAAACGTGTTCGTTGCGCTCGCCATGAATGGAACTGTCAAAGCCCAGTAAGTGTTGACCCATCCGAATTTTCTCATTATGAGGAAGAGGGGAACTATCATGACGGTTTCAGCCGGGAGAAAGAGTGTGGCGAACAGAGTGGCGAACGATATGTTCTTGCCTTTGAATTCGAAGTTCGCGTACGCGTATCCCGATAGAAGCCCGGTCACGAGTTTTCCAAGGGTTATCGCAACGGCCATTATGGTACTGTTCAATATGAGACGTGCGAGCGGAACGAGATCGAAAGCGCTTGCGTAGTTGTGAAGGTACAAACTTTTTGGAAACAGCTTCGGAGGGTAGGAAAAAACCTCCTTGGGCGTTTGAAAACTTATCGAGACGGCTAAAAACAGCGGCATGGAGGCCACCATAGTTATCAATATCAAAGCGATTTCCGCAAGTATGACGTTGATCTTTCGTCTCGTGGATCTTCTCATTTTTCAACACCTCACTGATAGTGAACTCTTCGTTCACCGAAGTAAAAGTACGCTATCGTGACTATGGTCATTATTATGAACAATATGACGCTTTCAGCTGATGCGATACCGGTTTTTTGGAAAGCAAACGCATCCAGATACAATTTGTATATCATCGTTGTGGTGTAGTTTCCAGGCCCACCTCTTGTCATGACGTCGACTATAGCGAAAGATGAGAACATGAAGGATATTATGTTCATTATGACAAGATAGAATGTGATTGGGGAAAGGAGTGGGAATATTATCTTCCAGATCCTCGTCCAAGTCGACGCACCATCAAGCGTCGAGGCTTCGAGTAGATCGTCCGGGACGTTCTGAACACCTGCTAGGTAGAAAATTATATCAAAAGGCATCACTTTCCACACCGATGCGATTATTATCGCGTAGAGTGCGTAAGGCTTCGTCGTCAACCATTCTACCCTAAGTCCGAAGAATTTTGACATGAAGTAGTTCACATGGCCGACAACTGGGTTCAGAAGGAAGGACCAAAGGGTTCCGGATATAGCTGGTGATATGGCGTATGGTATGAACAGCAAGGCCTTGTAAACAGGTGTTCCCGGGACTTTCATGTTTAGAAGCAACGCTATGAAAAATGAAGCAAAGATCGTCAAAGCCACGCTAACGCTGACGTAGATGGCCGTTATCTTGAGAGCTGTTATGTAGTCTGGATCATGAAAGAGGTTTTTGAAGTTCCTGATCCCCACAAATATCATCCTGTTTCCAAAGGGAGAAATCCTGTAAAAGCTCAGCTTAAATGAGTAAACTGCTGGCCAGTATATGAAGATTATTATTATCAAAAACGTTGGTATCAGAAGAATGTATGGAATTATCTTTCTGCTCACTCCGTCTCACCCCATTCAAAAGGGAGGGGAAAGATCCCCTCCCTATGAACTTTGGATTCGTCTATCAGTAGGCGTAAACTTCGTTGTATTCCTGTATAGCTTTCGTGGCTTCTTTCTGAGCCCAAGCGAGTGCGTCCTCAGGAGACATCTCTCCGTTGAGCATCTTCTCAACAGCATCCTCTATTATCTGCCTTACCTCTGGGAATGCTCCTATAACGGCTCCGTTGGTGTTGTAGTTCTGGACGGAGAGAAGAAGCTGAAGGAGCGCCGTGAGCATATTCGGGTGCTTTGCGTAGTAACCCTCGTTCATCAAGGTCTCAACGGCGTCTTTCCTGACTGGGAAGTATCCGGTCTTGGTGTGCCATTCGATCTGCATCTTTGTGGTTGTAAGGAATTTGACAAATTCCCAGGCCGCCTGGATTTCTTTCTGTGGGTGTCCGCCTATTATCCAGAGGCTCGCTCCTCCTATGACGACTCCTCCACTCTTGGCGTTCTTCGGTCTTGGAAGGAACGCCGTTCCGAGTTCGAAACCATGCTGCTTGGCGAGTTTGGCTATGTAGGCGACGTCTGATGTGGAAGTTATGAGCATGGCGGCTTTCTGGGAGATGAAGTATTGGTTCGCCTCGTCCCAGTCTTCTTTCTTGGTGTTTATCATCCAACCATTCTTGGTGAGCTCGTACCAGAGCCTGAAGAACCTTCTTCCAGCCTCGTTATCGAATACGGCTTTCGTCGGTCTTCCAGTTCTTCCGTTGTTGTTGTTAACGAGTGGAGCGTTCTGAACGGCCATGAATTGTTCGAAGAACCAGGAGTGGAGCGGCCAGGTTATACCGTACTGGATGGTGTTCCCGTTAGCGTCCTTGACAGTGAGCTTCTTCGCGTACTCGAGGAGTTCTTCGAACGTCCTCGGCGGTTTGTTCGGATCGAGTCCGGCTTTTTTAAACAGGGTCTTGTTGTAGTAAAGAATTGGATTGGAAGAGTTGAACGGCATGGAGTAGAGCTTACCGTTGACTCTGTAGTAGTTGAGAACCTGGGGCATGAATTTTCCAAGGTCAAAACTCTTATCTTTGTCTATGAGGTCCTGTATCGGAACCGCTATTCCTCCATCGATCATGACCTGGGTCCCTATATCGTATATCTGAACTATGTGTGGAGGATTGCCGGCTTTGACAGCTGCGATCAGTTTATTGAGAGTGTCATGATAGGATCCCGTGTACTGCACGTCGACCTCGATGTCCGGATGGAGCTTCATGAACTCCTCGGCCATGCTCTTGATAAGGTCGATCCTCCAGCCTCCCATAGCATGCCAGAACTGAATCTTGATCTTGGCCATCGACAGAACGGCCAAGGCCACCATGAGAACTACCAAAACTTTCTTCACAAAAAATCCCCCCCTGTAAAAGTTTTTGAGGTTCAGCACGGAAATTATATCATCATGAAACACGTTCACAAAAATTTCTCAAAGCTTTTTCAACATCCGCTTTCATATCTCCAAAATCTCCTTGAGTTTTTTCGTCAGTCCGGTCTCTATCTGGTTGACCTCCTCCCAAAGCTCCTCTATCTGAGAGCTGTACTTTCTCAAAATATCCAATATATCCGGATCGAAATCTTCCGGACTAGTCCTCCCATCACCTTCAAGGATTATCCTCATCGCCTCCTCGTGCCCCATCCCTTCCTTGTACGGCCTTTTCGACCTCAAAGCGTCGTAAACATCCACCACCGCAACTATCCTCGCCTCTATCGGTATCTCTTCTCCCTTCAAACCAAATGGATACCCCTTCCCGTTGTATTTCTCATGGTGATACAGCGCTATGTTCTTCGCCATATCAAACCTCTTCAGATCACCAAGGAGTACCTCTCCATAGAGCGTGTGCTTTTTCATTATCTCGAACTCTTCCTCTGTCAGCTTGCCTGGTTTGTTCAGTATCTCGTGTGGGACTAGGAGTTTTCCTATATCGTGAAGTCGTGCGTAGTATCTGATCTCGTTTACGAACATCTCACCCAGGTGCAGTTTTTCCGCGATGAATGCAGAGAGTTCTCCGACTCTGTATATGTGGTTTCCTGTGATTTCGTCGTAGCCTTCAGCGATCATGGACAGTTCTTGAGCAAACAGGAGGTGGGATTCCTCGAGTTCTGAGTATGCTCTTTCGATTTCTTGGTAGGCTTTCTCGAGCTCTTGCTCGGAGGCTTCCAAGCCCCTTAAGAATTCCGATATATCGTTGGCCATCTCAGAAAAATAGCGGTAAATTTCGCGAAATTCCAATATTTCAAGGGATTCATCATCGAGCTTTCTCAAATTTTTCTCGTCTCTAAATTTCTTCATAGCGGCTAGCAGTTTTTGTATGTTACCAACTATTTTTCTGAAAACTCTCCCCATTATGAGATTCACCAAAGTTCCGCTTATGACTATGGTCACGAGTGTAAAAAGCGCCAGGTAAAGAAAGGAGTTTCTGATTTCGTTAAAACCTGTTTTTAAGATAACTACGAGCGGTTTTTCAGATGGCTCTTTTTCGAATCTCAAGAGGAGCACGTGGATCATTCCAGAACGTGTCGTGAAGTGTATGTGACTTGAGCCAAGTTTTATAGCGTTCTCCACACGTCTTCGTATGATATCGTCATTTATCTCTGGGAAATTCGGGCTTACTGGTTCAAGATCCCAATCGTATATCCCTATGCTCTTCACAAATGAAAATCTTTTCTCCATATCCGCCAACTCTTTTTCAAATTCGGTTATTTTTGGTTGATCTAGGAGTATTCTGGTCATCAAATAAAGCTTTTTTGAAATCCTCACGAATCCTTTTTTAACGAATTCTCCACTTCTTTCTTGCTCCAGTCTTTCAAAGAGATACTCACCCACTTTGAGATTTCTCAACACATCCAGAACAGGCTTTATTATTCTCACATCCTTTGAAGTCGAATATAAAATCTTTCCATCTAGGTCAAATATGATAACGTCACATCTTTTAGCTCCATCAGCAATTTTACAAAGCTTCTTCTGAATAGCTTTGGGGTCTTTTGGTAGGCTTGCGAGAACAACCTTCATTCGATCTTCAATTTGCTTGTCGTATTCCATCAGAGGTCGTAGCGTTGAAACAACTGCCATGTTTACTATATATGCGAACGTATCCGAAACCTTATCTGTTAAATCTTCGGTTAGGAACACCCCAAAAGATGAAATCACGATAAAGAGAATTAAGCTTATCACAAGTGTAGTTATGATAATGCTTCTTGTGAGGAGGATCTTGAGATGTATATTTTCACACTCCTTTCTTGTGGTGGTAGTATACATTAAAAATATACCATGGTTGACAATTTCCTTCGTATCGGAGGTGATGATTTTGGATGCGCTTTTGGAGATCTACCTTGAGGACCTGCCACCGAGTGAGTTTCCAAGCCTTTTGAGCATCATGAAAGAGGATATAGAGAGCCTGTTGAAGTACGAGGGGATACCTTTTTCTTCCGTAAAAGTCGGGATGACCGTCAGAAGGCTCTATGTGATTTTAGAGGGTCTTTTGGGGAAACCTCCCTCAAAAGTTGAAGAAAGGAAAGGCCCACCTGAGAGAATCGCTTACAAGGATGGAAAACCGACAAAAGCTTTGGAGGGATTCCTGAAGAAATTCAGCGCCTCACAGGAAGACGTGGTGTTAAAAGATGGTTACGTGTATATAAGGAGAGTTGTGGAAAGCAGAAGCACTAAGGAAATCCTCTCCGATATATTTCCGAAATTCATATCTAGCTTGAGGTTCAGAAAGCCGATGAGATGGGGAGAAGGGAAGTATGAGTTCGTCCGGCCCGTTCACGGTGTAGTTTCCCTGATTGGCGATGAAGTCGTTGAGTTCGATATTTTTGGTTTGAGGAGTTCAAACGTTTTAAAGGGGCACAGGTTCTTCGGAAAAGAAGAAAAACTCTCTCGTGTTGAAGAATATGAGGAAGTTCTCAGAAGGAATTTCGTCGTGGCGGATATAGAGGATAGGAAGAGGATGATAAAAGAGCAGCTGAATTTAGAAGGGTTGGACGTCGATGAAGATGAGGAACTCATCGACGAAGTTACATACCTCACGGAGTACCCGAGAGCGGTCGTTGGGAGTTTCAAAGAGGAGTACCTGAAGCTCCCTCAAGAGGTGATAATAACGACCGTTAAGCACCATGAACGTACCTTCGCGACGTTCAAGGATGGAAAGATCACGACGACTTTCGTGGGATTTCAAGATGGGCATCACAGCGAGGAGAACGTCAGAAGAGGGTTTGAGAGGGTTATAAACGCGAGGCTTGAGGATGCGAGATACTATTACGAGAAGGACCTGAAAGCTTCTTTTGATGAGTGGAACGAAGAGCTCAAGGAAGTGGTATTTCAAAAGGAGTTGGGAACGCTCTTTGACAAAGTTATCAGGATAAGGGAGCTCTCCATCGATCTAGCGAAGATGATCGGGTATTTGGATATCGCCAGGGTTGAGAGGGCGGCCATGATAAGTAAGTCGGATACGGTATCTAAAGTCGTTTACGAATTTCCAGAGCTTCAAGGAGTTATGGGAAGGATATATGCTCTTGAGTGGGGAGAGGATTACGACGTCGCTTGGGCCGTCCAGGAGCAGTACAGCGATGACCCAAGGAACGAGCTCGGGGGGATAATAGGCGTTGCCGATAGGATAGACACGATAGTTGGGAATTTCTCGATAGGGAATATTCCGTCAGGTTCCAAAGATCCGTACGGTTTGAGAACAAAAGCAGATGCAGTGTATTCGATTATCAGAAAGTTCAGGTGGGATATCGACGTAACGGAATTTCTGAACAGAGCTTTCGATCTGCTAAAAAGTAGGAGAAATGAAGAGGAACTTTACAAGTTCATGGAAGGAAGGTTCCAGGCTTTCCTAGAGGGAAGAGGAACACCTTGGGATGTTGCGAGAGCTGTCGTTCACCTCTGGAAAACGCCACTCAGAGGAACACTTTCTGCCGAGGCTTTGGCTAAAATAGTGGATTCGCCGGATGTTTCAGCACTAAGGGTAGGCTTTGAGAGGGTTCACAACATGACTTCAAAGCACGAGAGCAGAAAGTTCGATGGGGCTCTCTTGAGAGAAAAAGCAGAGGTAGACCTCATGAACGAGTTTCTCAGAGTGAAGTCGGAAGTTGAAAAGTCCCTTGAGAATCTAG
>JALVXE010000028.1:13880-17220 GCA_027038385.1 Thermotogaceae bacterium | reverse complement strand
CCTTTGCCGCAAACTACGCTGAGACGACAAAATCGCTTCTTGAGCTTGTTGGCTTCAAGGAAGCTTTATCTCAATCACTCCCCAAAGCTATGCTCAATCCAAAAATTCGTCTTATCTTGGGCATAGGAATCATAGTAGGAGGGATATTCATTGTGCCAGTTGAGGAGGTGAGCACGAGTGAACTGGCTGATAATGGGCAAGTCTGGAACTGGAAAGAGCTACTTCGCTCGCAAGCTGGTGGACAGATTGTCGGAAGAGAAGAAGCTCCTGGTAGTTGATAACTCATTTGATCACTCAGAGATAGAGGGAATATACCCCATCGAGGTGACGAAGGAAAACATTATGAAGCTTTCACCCCGCAAGATCCTTGAAAAACTCGATAGAGCTCTACTTGCGTTTACATACACAACGCAGGATGAGGTTAACAAGTTCATGAATCGACTTTGTGATGAGGTGTGGAAGCGTGGAAATATCGTCCTTCTTATTGATGAAGCTCATGTGTTTTTCCCGAGGTCAAATTACCCCCGCGGGATAGAGACTCTCATCCGTGCTGGAAGAAAGGGAGGAATAGATACGGTTATGGTGACTCAGAATTTTACAGATCTGAACCTCACCGCTCTAAAGCAAGCTCATTATCTCGCTGTGTTTAGAGTCACGGAGAATAACGAGATAGAAAGACTCGCAAGGTACATTCCAGAAGCTCGTCAGATCTTGCCAACACTTGAAGACTATCACCTCCTCTTTGTGGATATGAATAAGGGCAAGTGGCAAGTGATTAGAAATGATTCTATTTAGGGAGGGATATTATGAAAGGTTGTAAATCTGAAAAATACGCCTTGTTGGAAGAGCTGATCGGACTCCTAAGATATAACGGGGAGATCCTTAGAACAATGCTTGTCAATCGAGCATTAAGCCTAATAACTGAGATGATGAGCGAATGTATTGAGGAAAAGAAGCTCTTGGATGCGCTTCTCTACGAACTCGATAATCTCAGATCGAAAGTACTCTTTATGAATCATCTGAATTAAGAGGAGGGGATATCGTGATCGTTGATATACTGACGATTATCGCAATTTACATCGGTATTGTGTGGTCTATCTATATGTCCCTGATATTCCGAAGAGAATACAAGAAGCTGAAGAAGGAAGCGGTGAAGAAAGTGGATGAGATCGTAGATAAAGCTCAAGAGGTATCTAAGGAGATGAAATACTCTATACTTGGCTTAGCAAGTTTGGCGGCTATGGCTATATTTGTAGAAAGTTTACTTTTGAATAAGTTGACACCTGAATAGGGATTGATTTTTCTAAACTTATAAGACACTCTGTTGATTTTTACCAAATGGCTTCAATACTCTATCTCAAAGTTCCTAAATCCCACGGGATCTATATCTTCCACAGATACGTTTGTAACCACAGCGCTCGATGGACCCCTAGCAACCTCTTGAAGGAATCTCTCCAGCTTTTTTTCGTCGCCTTCCGCGACTACTTCTACGGATCCATCTGGCATGTTCTTAACATATCCTTTAACTCCGTACCTTTTCGCTATTCTGTATGTGTAATATCTGAAACCAACCCCTTGGACTATGCCCTCGACTCTGACCTTTACAGCTCTCACACGTATCCCTCCAGATCTTTCAAAAGAGATTCGTCGTGTATGTTGTAAAGCTCTCTCGCCGGTGATTCGTTGTAGTAAGGCCTTGTGCAGTTTGGACATCCGGATGTGAGGAAGGCCTTCTTGTAGTTGCGTCTTTTGTAGTCAACTTTTATATTGATTAAATTCCCGCTGTCGTCAAAGACGAAATCCTCTAGAGATGCCAATTTGTTTTGAAGGAGCCACCTTGAGAGCTGAATTTTTCTGTATCTCTCAAGTGAGGGGTTTTTCAACTTCTCCATCTTTGTTCCCCTAAGAGGTGTGAAGGCAAAGAGCGCTATGGTAATGTTTCTTTCTGAAAGCCAGCTCATCGTTTTGACGAGCTCTTCATCGGTCTCTCCCATTCCGACTATTATATGAGTTGCGATCTTTCCGGGAAATTCTTTGGACGATTCATCAAGGAGATCGAGAACATCTTCCAACTTTCCACCGCGTATCTTCCCGTAAAGCTTCGGAGATACCACATCTATCGCTATCCCCACCATATCCGCACCGCTTTTGAAGTATTCCCTCACTTCTTCTATACTCAGAGCTCTCACGGATACGGAGACAGGTTTGAAATTAAAAGCTTCGATCGCTCTTATCGTATCGTCAAAGTAACCTTTGTAAGATACGACTTGTAAGCAGACTCTCTTTATGTTTTCATTTTCCATCAATGTCTCTCTCACGGAACCTATATCGACTTCCTTCCAGACGATCCTCGAGAGGTACTTTCTGTCGGATTTTGCGGATCTCGCATGTGTGCAGAAAGCGCAGTCAAAGACACATCTTCCATCGAGCATGAAGTACGCCGTCTCCTGATATGGGAATTTCCCTGACAACATTCCAAGCATTCCGAGCGTTCCGTAGGAGGCTCTCAAGATCATTCAAAAACTCACCTCGTATTTAAAAGTCCACTTATCCACATGGACGGTGAGATCTTTCCCGATTTTCTCATAGCTCACTTTAAAACCGTTTATCTCCTCTGGAATTTCACTTTTTGAAGTGAGGGCGTGTAAAACGTTCTCAGCTGTCAAGATCGCCAGATATCTCTTTTCCGTTTCCATGTAGCTTCTCGTAGCCACGGAGACACTTCCAAGGAGTATTCCAAGCGCCAGTGCGACTATCATAAGAGATATCAAGATCTCGATTGTCGAGCTCATGCCTTGTACGCCCTCACGACTATTTCTCCCCTCTTTTCGTTGTAAACCAGCGCCACGGACTTGAGCATCCTGTCTATGGTGATCGTTCTTTGAAACATCGTTATCTCAGTTCCAGGATAGAGCGTCCTTCTCACGATTATCTGGGCCCCTTTCTTGGAAACCTCTATCTTTTCCCTCACCACCATTAGTCTCTTGGTGTTAGTATCTATGGAATTTCTCAGGTGTATTATCGTCTGGGTTACTTTGGAGATTATGTCCCTCTTGTCCTCGGGTATCTTTCCTCCGCTCTCGTCTTTCTGATTTTTCAGGTCTTCGAGTATTGCGAGTAGTTTTTCGAGGTTCTCTTCATCAAGCTTTATCTGAGCACTCAGAATCCTCTCCTCTTCCCTGAGCGATGGATCTACTCCTATCTCGATCACGGTTTTAACCCCGATCTCGGATCCTATATCCTCTGCTTCCACCTCTTTACCCGCCAAGACCATTCCACCGACTATGACTCCTTTTTTTCCGGAAGACAAAACCTTGTTCTTGGCCTTCACGACACTGTT
>JALVXE010000028.1:12470-13870 GCA_027038385.1 Thermotogaceae bacterium | reverse complement strand
ACACTGTTCGTTATAGGACCATCAACCTCCACATCTCTTCCGGCCTCAACGTGAGCGCTTTCCAAAAATTTCGCGATCACATCTTTTCCAGCTTTTATCATTCCTTTATCTCTTCCCTTGACACCGGTGAGTTCAACGTTGTCCTCATAGGATATGACCGTGGCCGCTTCTACTATTCCCCTTACCTTTATAGATCCGGTCGCCCTGACGACGAAACCAGGTTTAACATCCCCGCTTATCTCGACATTTCCTGGAAAATCTATATTTCCAACTGAATAATCCACATCCCCTCTTATCGTGAGCGTATCCGAGATGTAGACGCTCTCTCCGTCGATCACGAGCTGGCCACTCTTTGTGGCGACGAGGGTACCGTCTTTCTCTATCTTTATACCGTCACCTATCCTGATCTTAGCGGGCTTGCCGGGCTTTGGATTCAGCCTCTCTCCGTAGACGTTCGTTCCGGGGATACCGTTGGTGGGCTTTAGCAACCTTCCCACTATCTCTCCTCTTTTGACCACTATCCTGTCTCTTGAAGCGATTTCCCTCAGATCCACTCTTCCGAGCTTGCTCTCGCGTGAGTTTTTTCGCTTTTTCACGGTTATCTCGATTCGACCATCCTGACCGTCCACAGGAGGTTTTCCCCTGGCTATTATCATCGGAACGTCAAAAGCCGGGCTCTCGACGAGCTTTCTGAGATTCTTGTAGATTATCCCGTACCTCACGCCACTCCTTCTGAGAGCCTCTATTATCTCGTTTTCCGAGATCTGGTACCTCACACCATCATCCCTGAGGGTTATTATCGCGGCCATCTTGTCCGGTGAGACACTTATCTCGTACTTCAACTCATTCACCTCAAAGCGAATTCTACCAAAATCTCAAGAAATTTTTTCAGGTGTCGATGTATACTATTGGACGGAGGTGGCAATATGGTCGAGAGGATAGGAGGAGTTGGTGGGCTCGGTCCGATAAGAGATATAGGAGAAAAACAAAAGAAAGTAGAAAAATCAAAGGGAGAGATCAGAAAGGAGAAACTCTCCTCGACATCCAAGGGAGAAGTGGAAAAAGTCATGGAAGAGGCACGTAGAATACCAGACGTCAGGAGGGAATTGGTCGAGGAAATAAAAAAGGCTATAGAGAGCGGAAATTACGTGATAGACGTTGAAAACATAGCCAAGAAGCTATTGGGAGGAGGATAAGATTATGAAAGAGCTCACCGAACTCCTTGAAGTAGAGGGGAGACTCTTCGAATCGATGCGTGAGAGCATCGAAGCTCAGAAAGTTGCAATGATAGAAAGGAATATAGAAGCAATGAACGAGGCTCTTCTGAGAACGGAGAGGTTGGCTCTTGAGATAGAGGAAGTGGACAAAAAGAGGCATGAGTATTTCAACGATTTGAAGAA
>JALVXE010000028.1:0-12460 GCA_027038385.1 Thermotogaceae bacterium | reverse complement strand
CTCCGAGAAATCCTCTCTGGAGGAACTCATACTCAAGATGGACGATGATGAGAGAGATGAGTTCGTATCGAGCGTTTCAAAATTTCTCTCGGCTGTCAACCACCTTGCTGCAGAACTTGAGGGTATGAAGGAAATGATGGAGTTTGAGAACTCCTATTTTGAATTCTTGATGGGAATGCTATCCGGAACTGATAAGGGAACTTACACTCAGAAAGGAGTGTACGGTCGAGCTAAAAGCACCGGATCCCTCAACATCAGGTGGTGATATCGTGAGGGTAACGGATTGGATGATAAGATCTAACATCATGTTCGACATCCAGTCGACTCTTCAGAATATATCCAAGTATCACAGAGAGCTCTCGAGTGGAAAGAAGGTTATCTACCCGAGTGACGATGCTGTGGTGGCAACGAGGGCTTCAAACATAGACAGCAGGATCAGGGAGATAGAGCAGTACAAGAGGAATGTCGATCACGTGTCGAACGTGATAAATTCTTACGATTCG
The DNA here is from genome assembly GCA_027038385.1 of Thermotogaceae bacterium. Lineage (GTDB taxonomy): Bacteria > Thermotogota > Thermotogae > Thermotogales > Thermotogaceae > WGAO01. Next base: position 11,957 of record JALVXE010000028.1, on the reverse strand, counting down.
ATATCCCAGGAGATATCCTCCATATACCAGAGGATGAGAGAACTCTTGGTGGAAGCCGCAAACGGTACGAATTCAAAGGATGAGAGAAACGCAATAGCTGATGAGCTTGAAGGTATGATGGATCATCTCGCGTCGATAGCCAACACTCAGATTGGGGGGGAATACATATTCGCGGGTGTGAAGACCGACCAGCCACCTGTTCAGAAAGTGAACGGAGAGTGGGAGATAGTCCTCCCACGCGACGCTGACGAAAGCAGAAGTCTGGATATCCTCGGAACGAAGTTCAAGTACGGGCTCACCGTTAACGATATCTTCCGAACCGATTCTGGAGAAAACGTCTTTCAAGTTATGAAGAATGTCATAAACAAGCTCAGAAGCAATGATAAAGACGTGGAGACTTACATATCCGATGTGGGTTTGAGAGATGTCTCCTACCTTGAAAAAAGGTCGATGGAGAGTTTCGCGAAGATAGGTGCGATGAGCAGGACTCTTGAACTCATGGGTAGGAGAATAGGTGATCTGGATTACTTCTTCACGGAGTATCTCTCGAAGGAGCAGGATGCCGACTTGACGGAGGTCGTTACCAAGCTCGCGATGCAGAATGCCGTACTTCAGGCTGGGTTGAAATCAGGGGCGATGGTTCTCCAGAAGACCCTCGTCGATTTTGTGTGAGGTGATAGATTGTGAAAGTTAAGACGAAATTGGGAGAGATGGAAATCGAGGAGGACAAGTTGATAACCTTCGAGGAAGGTATTCCAGGGTTAGAAGACCTGAGGAAGTTCGTCATAATTTCAAACGGATCAGACCCGATAATGTGGTTAGTTTCTGTGGAGGATGAAAACGTTGCCCTTCCGGTTATAAATCCGTGGCTCGTACGGGTAGACTACACCGTGGATGTTCCAAAAGATGTGACAGAGGATCTGGAAATAGATAACAAGGACGATGTTCAGGTATGGGCCATATTGGTCATACCACATGATAACCCAGAAAACATGACCATAAACCTCATGGCTCCGATACTCGTGAATACAAAAACGAAAAAAGCAAAACAGATAATCATGGAAGACAGCGGATACGGTATAAGACATCTTGTGAAGGAAGAACTTGAAAGGAGTAAGAAGATATCTGAGAAAGTTTCTGCAGATGTGGGGTGAACTGAATGGCTGATCTGACTCTCTTCGCTCTGTTGAACACATCGCTCCTTGGAGTCTACACACACAAGATAGCGATGGATGTCACCGCCCACAATGTTGCGAACGCGAGCACTCCGGGCTATTCGAGGGAAAGACCCGTGATAGTTTCCATGCCTTCGCTTCCGACTTCCACCCTCACACAGCCTTCGATTCCCCTCAGCCTCGGAATGGGTTCGAAGGTCAAGAGCATTCAGAGAATCAGAGATGAGTTTTTAGATGTTCAATACAGAAAGGTCAACAACAAATACAACTTCTGGGATACCCTTTTGTCGAACGTTCACTTCATGGAGCAACTTTTCGGTGAGCCAGGAAAGAGTGGGATAAGGTACCTTTACGATATGTTCTGGTCCGGTGTTGAGGAAGTCATAACGGATCCGACGAACGTAGCCGCCAAACAGGAGCTCGTGTCGAGAGCTCAAGAGCTTGTAAAGAACGTGAAGGACCTCTACGCCAGGCTTGACAGGCTCAGAGATGACATAAACAACGAGATAAAGCAGAGAGTTGACAAGATAAACTCGATAATAAAGCAAATCGCGGATATGAACACTCAGATAAGGATTGGGAATTTGGTGAAGGCTCCGCCAAACGACCTTCTGGATAAAAGGGATCTCCTTTTAGATGAACTGTCTGACTTGGTCGACGTGCACTACAAATACGGCGACGACGGTACCATATTCATAAGGGTAGGAGATCAGCTCGTGGTTAATGGTAGTGATTACAGGCTCGTAAAGGCTTTGAAAAGACCGTACGGGAAGGGGTATTACGATCTGTTCGTTGGAAACTCGAAGCTCAGGATAAACGACGGTAAGCTTAAAGCCCTTATGGACCTCAGGGATAAGGGCATAGTCAAGTACATGAACAGATTGGACGAGTTCACGATGTACCTAACGGATGTCTTCAACATGATCCACTCGGAAGGATTCACCGCCGATGGTGTGACGAACATAAACTTCTTCAAACCGATAACTTCTACGAGTTCAGATCCGGCTATATTCAGGATAGCGGGGTACAGGAAGATGGAAGGTGGACCGGTGAAGTACGTCACAGGTATGAATGGAGTTGATGAGAACACAATAAGGTCGACTCCTTTTCTCTCTGATGGAAAGCTCATACTGTTCAGGGACGGAAACTTCTCCGAGAAGGATATATCTGCTGGCAGTACGATAGGTGACCTTGTGGACTCGGGTGAGATCCTTCCAGATGTGGACATAAAGATCGGACAGCACTCGCCATCGAGCGGTGTTGAAAGGAGCAGACTCTACCTTGAGGACACCGCATCTTCTTTCAACGATGACTTGGTTATAGATTTCGACGGCACTGTCTTAAAGAACATGGGACTTCCAACGACAACGAAGAACTTCATGGTGATAGATGACATAAGCGCGGCTCTTCCAAAATCTGGAACTAAGACCTACAAGATAAGTATTGAGGAGGATCTCGAGGATGGATCTAAAAGATGGGAATATTTGACGCTCACCTTAAATCCATCGAGCACTCTTTCAGATGTGGCTTCTCAGATAAACTCTCAGCTTTCCAGGATAAAGGCGCATGTTGTGGATTTTGACGGTAAGAAGCAGCTGGTCATAGTTCCAAACAAGGATCTGAATTTTGATTCCAGGTCGTTCACCATACACGATCCCGGAGGTTTTTTCACCCTAGCTGGGTCGGATATGAAACCTTTCATAGTCTTGGACAAAAAGCCAACGCTCGAGAACGTTTTCAACCTAGGGGATTCTGGGGTAGATGAACAGGTTAAAGAGAAGGGATTTGATGTGTTCTTCGGCGAGACCCCAATCCATATAGATCCAACCACAGATACGATCTGGGATGTGGCTAAGAAGATCAACGAAGCTGGGGTAGGGGTGAACGCCGATGTCACGCCTCACGGAAGGCTGGTTCTCAGAGGAACTAGATCAAGAAATCTCGACCTCAGGAATGTTCCGATAAGGGGGCCGAAGGCGTTCTTCGAGGCGGTTGGTCTCATAGACAGCGATTCAAATCCAGACAACTTCGAGATAAGTTGGGATTCGAACTCGGATTCCACGTTCGACGAGAAGGACGAGATGTACAGTCTGATATCCTCGACGGATTCCTACGCGGATATAAGGAACAGGCTCAACATAGCGGATTTTCTGACTTTCGATAAGCCGAGTACTGGGGAACCCATAGGTGTTACGAAACAGTTTGACGTTTCTTCCACGGTATCCTACAGTCCTGAGAACATCGCACTCGATATTGGAAAAGTCGTTGAAAACGACGATTGGCACGCCGCAAAGATAGTACCTACGGGAAGAGCTAACACGGATATTCTCATGATGTTATCCAAGACCAGGAACAAGAGGTACTTAGACGATGGGAAAGTTTCCTTTGGGGAGTATTTCGGATCCGTTGTGGCAGAGATGGGAGTTGAAGGAGAGATGGCGAAAAAGATGAAGGTCAACAACGAGATCTTGAAAAAGGAGATAGACAACGAACGAGAGAGAGTTAAAGGAGTGTCCCTGGACGAGGAGATGGCCAACATGATAAAGTATCAGCACGCCTTCAACGCTTCGGCAAGGGTTTTGACGGCGATAGACGACATGATCGGGAGAGTAATAGACAGACTGGGAGTGGTAGGTAGATAATGTGCAGGATGATCGCTTTCTCATCTAAAAGGGATGTGAGAGTTTCTCGGTTCGTCGGCGATTTGAAGTGGATGGCTAAAAGCGGAAAGAAATCACCCCACCCGAATGGGTGGGGATTCTTCTGTAAAGACTCACTCGGAAATGTTTTTTACAGCAGAAGCACAAGGCCGATATTTGAAGATGAATTTCCTGACTTTCTCGCATCGAGCTGCATAATCCACGCTAGGAAAGCTTCTCCTGGAACTTCGAAAGGATTGTTTTCCGTTCATCCGTTCTTGTTTGTCAGAAAAGACTCTATACTCGCCCTAGCACACAACGGTTCCGTTAAAGTCAGTGAGAGCGAGAAGAGGTTTCTAAGGATCGGGGTCGATACGGAGCTCATAATCAACCTGCTGATCAAAGGTGATCTGAAGGACATACCGGAAAGATTCCGGGGTAGAGCTACTTCCGCCACCTTGCTCCTCTCCGATGGGAAAAGGATAACCGCTATGAGATGTTGCTGGAAGGAGTGCGATTACTACACCTTGTTTTTGAAGGAAGAAAGCGGTCTTGTGATGGTATCATCGGAGGGCGAAGGGAGAGAACTTGAGAACGGCGAAGTGATCACGATGGAAGATGGGAGAATCGTAGATGTAAAACTGGTGGATTGCGGCGTGAGCGTGTAGTAAAATCCACGCCGGTGAGCAGAGAACTCGGAGGTGAAAGAAGTTGACGGCTTATATCATAAGGAGGTTGCTCCTTCTTCCTCTTATACTATTCGGAATAACCCTGATAATATTCGGCATGATGCAACTTCTCGGACCAGACAAGCTTTTAGCAGCCTACGTCGATCCCAACACCTTCAACAAGCTCAGCAATGAGGAACTCGAAGCTCTGAAGGAAAAGTACGGCTTGAACGATCCGATGGTGGTCAGATACGCCAAATGGCTCAACGGAGTTCTTCACGGAGATTTGGGATGGTCCGTCGTTGGAAAGATGCCCGTGAAGGACGCGCTCCTTCAGAGGATACCTTACACCGCTGAGCTCGCTCTCTACGCCGTTTTCCCGGTAGTCGGAATAGGTATATGGCTCGGTATGGTAGCCGCGGTTCACCGTGACAAATTCATAGACCATGCCATAAGGATATTCGCTGTCGTCGGGTGGTCTTTTCCGGATTTCGTCTTCGGGCTATTCGTTCTCATGGTATTTTACAGTTGGCTCGGATGGCTCCCGCCTGGAAATCTGAGCCTTTGGGCAGATGAGATCGTCAGGAGTCCTCAGTTTCACCATTATACTCACATACTCACGATAGATTCTCTTCTGAACGGACGATTCGATATATTTTGGGACGACTTGAGACATCTGATAGGACCGATAATGACGATATCCTGGCTTTGGTGGGCGTATCTCTTGAGGATAACCAGGTCGAGCATGCTCGAGGTTCTGAACAAGGAGTACATAAGAACAGCAAGAGCCAAAGGGCTCGACGAGAGGGTAGTTATAAACAAGCATGCGAAGAGAAACGCGATGATACCCGTTACTACAGTTGGGGGTGCGATGGTCATAAACCTCTTCGCCGGAACGGTAATAGTCGAGGTCATATTCAACAGAACGGGTCTAGGAAGATTCACGGCAAGTGCAGCGACTCAGCTTGACTATGCCGCGATAATGGGAAGTGCTTTGTTCTACTCGACTATACTGGTTCTCGGAAACCTGATAATCGACGTCCTATACGCTGTCATAGATCCAAGGATAAGACTCGGGTGAGGTGAGGCTGATGAGACAGGAGACGAAGAGGACACTCAGAAGGTTCATGAGAAACCCTTCGGCCATAATAGGTGTGAGCATTCTCATCATGTTCACACTCGTTGCCGCATTCGCGCCGGTCATAGCACCTCCCATAAACCCGATGGACCCATCTAGAAAGGTGTCCAACCCTTACATAATGCCCAAGATAACTTGGAAGGCCGAGCCTATACCTCCGAGTTCGAGATCTGATGCCGTGAAAGAGTTCATAGCGAAGGCTATGAAGAAGCAGCTTTACAAATCCAAGAAGGAGGATCTCATCCCGGTCGTCGAGCACATCCTGAGAAGAGCAAGAGCAGGAGATCTGTGCGAAGCTTACTCGAAATCTTACAAGATCAAATCTCAGGTCAGGAAAAAGCTCCTCACATTGGTTCCGGAATTGAAAAAGGACGGATTTTCCGATCCAAAGAGCCTGATAAATTCCTATCTTCCGGAAGATTTCAAGATAATATGTTCTGAAACCGCGAGGATAGACGGTGGGTTCGCGAAGTTCTTGAAGTCATTCGATCCTAAGAAGATGAGCAAAGGAGATATGGTGAAAATAATCCTTTACGCGTCTAAATACCTGAGCATAGAAGACCTGAAAGAGGCTGCGGCGAAACTCTTCAAAGTCGATAAAGAAGATATCTATAGATGGCTCAAGGAGAAGAAATACATAGAGAGAGATCCCATAAGGACAGTTGACTATCATCCGTTTGGAATGATAGACGGAAGGGACATAATGTACGGGGTGGTTTGGGGAACAAGGACAGCTTTCAGGATAGGTTTAATAGTGACGTTTTTCGGGACCTTGATAGGACTCGTGGTTGGATCTATAGCTGGGTACTATGGAGGATGGATAGACGAAGTCCTGATGAGGATAACGGATGTCTTTCTGTCGATACCTTTCTTAGTAGCTGCGATAGTCCTAACAACTATCCTGGGTACTGGATTGAATAAGGTGATGATAGCGATGATCATATTCGGATGGATGGGAACGGCGAGGCTTATAAGGGGAAACATACTCCAGGTGAAAGAAGAACAGTACATATTGGCGGCAAAAGCACTGGGAGTTAGGGACTTTTTGATAATAATGAGACATGTCATACCGAACACCATCTTTCCCGTAGTTATACAGGCCTCTATGAGGATGGGATCTCTTGTGATAACCGCAGCAGCTCTCTCGTTCTTGGGACTCGGCGCTCCGACTGGATACGCCGATTGGGGATCGATACTGAACTACTCGAGGGATTGGATACTCGGTGCTCAGGGTGAGGCGTTCAAGTACTGGTTTGCGTTAACTTACCCAGGGATCGCAATGGTCTTGTTCGTTCTGTCCTGGAATCTGCTGGGTGATGCATTGAGAGACACCTTCGATCCGAGGTTGAGAGGGTGATGAGTGTGAACAGAGAACCGATACTCCAGGTGAAAAATCTGAAAACCTATTTTTACACAGAAGATGGAGTTGTCAGAGCTGTTGATGGGGTATCGTTCGAGCTCTATCCTGGTGAAACACTTGGCATAGTTGGAGAATCCGGTTCGGGAAAGAGCGTCACATCTTTGTCGATAATGAGACTTCTCGATGAGAAGGGAAAAATCGAGAGCGGGGAGATAATATTCAAAGGAAGGGATCTTCTCAAGCTCCCGGAGCATGAGATGAGAAAGATCAGGGGAAATGAGATAGCGATGATATTCCAGGAACCGATGGTCGCACTCAATCCCGTCTACACTATAGGGGATCAGATAATGGAGGCTATAATGCTCCACCAGGGTGCTGATGAGAAAAAGGCTAGAGAAATGGCGGTGGACCTTCTGAGAAGGGTCGGAATACCCGAACCTGAGAAGAGGGTGGACCAATATCCTCATCAGCTTTCCGGTGGTATGAGACAGAGGGCGATGATAGCCATGGCTCTATCATGCAGGCCCTCGATACTGATAGCCGACGAACCTACGACCGCCCTTGACGTCACGATACAGGCTCAAATACTGGACTTGATGAAAGAGCTCCAGGAAGAGTATGGAATGGCGCTGATAATGATAACCCACGACATGGGGGTTATAGCGGAGATAGCAGACAGGGTCGCCGTCATGTACGCGGGACACATAGTCGAGTATGGAGAAGTGCACGAGATATTCAAAAGGCCGAGGCATCCTTACACTTACGGTCTTTTGTCATCGATTCCGAGACTAGATGTCGAGCAGGAAAAGCTCAAAAGCATTCCAGGGACGGTTCCAGATCCGCTGAATTTTCCAACGGGTTGTAGATTTCATCCAAGGTGCGAGTTTGCTGAGGACAGGTGTAGAGAAGAGGAACCAGAGATGGTAGAGGTCCTTCCAGATCACTACAGCCGCTGCTTCTTCTGGAAGAAGCTGGAAGGTTTGGAGGTGAAGTGAATGGAGAAAAAAACGGTGCTCAAAGTCGAAAATCTGGTGAAGCACTTCCCGATAAGAGCAGGGGTCTTCAGAAGGATCGTGGGATGGGTAAAGGCTGTGGATGGCGTGTCTTTCGAAGTCTACGAAGGGGAAACCCTTGGGCTCGTTGGGGAATCCGGTTGTGGAAAGACAACAGTGGGAATGACACTCCTGCGGCTGTACGAACCTACATCTGGAAGGATAATCGTGGAGGATGAAGATACGACTTATTATTTCATGCCAGCTCTGAGGGCGAGGAACTACATAAAGAAGACCTATCTCGATAGGTTTGAAAAGCTCTACAGAGAGAAGAAAGATGGAGCTCTTGAAGAACTGGACGGCGTTGATAAAAAATACTACGAGATATTCCTGAAAGAGGGAAGATCCGGACTTTACAGATACCTCGTCTCGAACATACCAGATAAGAGGAGGAGTTTCAGACGGAACGTTCAGATAATATTCCAAGATCCTTACAGCTCACTCGATCCTAGAATGAGGGTGAAGAACATAGTCGCCGAGGGAATAAAAGCACACGGGTTGGCTCAGGGTGAGGAAGTTATCAAGAGAGTTTCCGAACTTCTCACGGGAGTCGGAATTATTCCAGAGCACATGTACAGGTTTCCACACGAGTTCTCTGGAGGCCAACGCCAGAGGATAGGAATAGCGAGGGCACTTGCCCTCCAGCCAAAGGTGGTTATAGCCGATGAAGCAGTGGCGGCGCTGGACGTCTCGATAAGGTCACAGATAATAAACCTGATGGAGGAGCTTCAGGAGAGGCACAAGTTAACTTACATTTTCATATCTCATGATCTTTCCGTTGTGAAGCACGTCAGCGATAGAATAGCCGTTATGTACCTCGGTAAGATGGTTGAGCTCGCTCCAAAGAAAGAACTCTTTGAGAATCCACTTCACCCATATACCGTCGCCCTGATGAGCGCGATACCGATACCAGATCCCAATAAGAGGAACAAGAAGAGGATCATACTCCAGGGTGATGTTCCGAGTCCGATAAACCCGCCCAAGGGCTGCCGGTTTCACACGAGATGTCCTGTGGCAAAAGAAATATGTTCCGAGAAAGAACCTCCGCTTGTGGAAGTAAAACCGGGACATTTCGTGGCCTGTCATTTTCCCGGATCACTCAAATGGAATTCATGAGTCGGCCGCGAAGGCCGGCTTTTTTGTCAAAAATTTCTGTTTTTCAGATCTGAGATGCTATAATGGCAAACCGAGGTAAATTTCCTTAGAAAGGGGTGAGTTCATGATCCCTCTCGATTTTTCCTACTTCAGACCTACCACCCTTGAAGAGGCCCTTGACATCCTGTCGGAAGAAGGAATGATCCCGATACTTGGTAGCACTGATGTCGTGGTGAAACTCAGAGCGAGAAGGCTCAAACCAAAGGGGGTAGTGGATCTCAAAGCCATAGAAGAACTTCACAGCTTCAGCTTTTCAAAAGAAGAGGGGATGGTTATAGGTGCGGCTGTCACCATGAACGAGTTGATAGAAGATCATCCGGAAGTAAAGGAGAACTACCCAGTCTTCTACCAGGCGATAAAGAAGGTCGGTGCGTATCAGACTAGAAACAGAGCGACGGTCGCTGGAAACATAGGAAACTCCTCTCCAGCTGCCGATTCTGTCCCACCACTTCTAACCTACAACGCGAAGCTCAAGTTGGTTTCAAAAGAGGGGGAGAGGACAGTCGAGCTAAAGGATTTCTTCACAGGTCCTGGAAAGAACATACTCAAACAGGGGGAGATCATACATTCGATAATAGTTCCCTATGAAGGGCCAAGCATTGGAATGTACTACAAGCTCTCTAGAATCAAGGCGGTCGACCTCTCAACGATAGGAGTCGCTCTGACGGTCATCGATCCCGATGGAAAGAGGGACATAAGGATTGCCCTCGCATCGGTGGCTCCAACTCCTATAAGAGTCTTCGAAGCGGAGGACTTCATAAGGGGAAAAGAGCTCACTCCAGAAGTTGTAGATGAGTTTGCAAAGATCGTGCAGAAGAACACCAGCCCGATAACGGACACCAGAGGTACGAAAGAGTACAGGTATGAGATGGCCTACGTCCTGCCGAAGAAGATACTCAGAGAGCTCGGCCTTTACGAGGAGGTGAGCTGAATGGTCATAAAGTTCACGATAAACGGAGATGAGATGGAAGTCGATGTCAAGCCTAACGAAACACTCCTCGACGTTCTCAGGAACAAACTCTTTATAACCGGTCCGAAAGAAGGTTGTGGTAACGGAGAATGTGGAGCTTGCACGGTAATATACAACGGGAAACCGGTGAACTCTTGTCTCATCCTGGCACCGGAAGCTGACGGTGCGGAGATACTTACCGTGGAGGGGTTGACGAAGGATGGAAAACTCCACCCGATACAGGAAGCTTTCATAGAGGAGAACGCTTTCCAGTGTGGATTCTGTACTCCTGGATTCCTAATGTCCACGAAAGCACTTCTTGAGAGAAATCCGAATCCGAGCAGAGAGGAGATCGTTGAAGCCCTTTCCGGAAACCTGTGTAGGTGTACCGGGTATGACACGATAATAAGAGCCGTTAAGAAAGCCGCCGAGAAAATGGGGGCGAGATCATGAGGTTTAAATACGTTGGTCAATCAATGCCGAGGGTAGACGCTTACGAGAAGGTTACGGGAACCGCGAAGTATGTTACGGACCTCTTCTTTCCAGGTATGCTTTATGCGGCGGTTCTGAGGAGTCCGTACCCGCATGCGAAGATAAAGAAACTCGATGTATCCAAGGCGAAAGAGCTCAAAGGAGTCAGGGCTGTTGTAACTTCAAAGGAGTGCCCTTACAGACAGGGTATATACCTCGTTGACAGACCGATATTCGCCACAGATAGAGTTAGATACGTCGGTGAGCCCGTTGCCGCGGTTGCGGCGGATTCCCTTGAGATCGCTATGAAGGCTCTCGACCTCATAGAAGTCGAATATGAACCACTTCCCGCTGTATTTGATCCACTCGAGTCGATGAAGGGAGAAATTCTCATACATCCAGATCTTGCAAGCTATGACAGACTTCCCATATACAACATAGAACCCGAGAAGAACGTATTTCACCATCACAAGACGAGAAAAGGCGATGTCGATAAGGTTTTCGAAGATGCGAAGAGCAGGGATGATGTCGTAATAGTTGAGGGGGAGTACACACTTCCTCAGATATACCACGCCCCGCTTGAACCTCACGGTGCGATAGCTTACTACGATTTTGAAGGAAAGCTCACCGTTTGGTCGAGTGCTCAGTCACCCCATACACTGAGGCATTTGATATCCTACGCTTTCAAAATTCCCCATCACAAGGTTAGGGTGATAGCTCCTTATGTCGGCGGGGGATTCGGCGGAAAAGCCGGAATAAACATGGAAGGTATAGTTATAGCCCTTGCGATGCAAGTTCCCGGAAAGCACATAAAGCTCATATATTCAAGGGAAGAGGACATAATGGCAACGGTCGTCAGGCAAGGGATGTACGCCAAGGTCAAGGCCGCGGTCACCAAAGACGGGAAGCTCCTTGCTTGGGAGCAAATGATGGTGTTTGACGGTGGTGCTTACGCTGAATACGGTACTAACGTCGTCAGGGCTGCTGGATACACAACACCCGGGCCGTACTACGTCCCGAACATAAAGGTTGACTCCTACGGTGTTTACACCAACCACCTTGTCGGAGGGGCTTTCAGAGGGTTCGGACACGGTGAACTTCACTGGGCGGTTGAAAGACACATGGACAAGATAGCTCAAACACTCGATATGGATCCGCTCGAACTCAGGATGAAGAACCTTCTCAAACCGGGCCTCACGAACGCCATGGGTCAGAAGATGCACGAGCACAGTGGAAACGTCGAGGCTTGTTTGAAAAAAGCGGCAGAGATCATAGAATACGACAAGCCATCTGAGCACCCAGAAGCCCCGAAGCCGAACACAGGAAAAGGCCGAGCAGCACCCATAAAAG
>JALVXE010000027.1 GCA_027038385.1 Thermotogaceae bacterium | reverse complement strand
ACCGGTTATAAGAAGGCTCGTGGTTTACTACAGGTGCCTTGAGAGAATGAAAGGAGAGGGAAAGGAGTACACATCGAGCAAAGAGCTGGCCAGAAGGCTCGGAATAAAGGCTTGCCAGATAAGGAAAGATCTGTCCTACTTTGGAGGATTTGGAAAGAGGGGAGTTGGATACAAGGTCGAAGAGCTGAGCGAAAGGCTCAGGGAGATCCTCGGGATAGGTCAGAAATGGAAAGCAGTCGTAATAGGAGCTGGAAACCTCGGAAAGGCGATCGCAGGCCATAAACCCCTCCAGCAGCAGGGGTTTGAAGTCGTTGGAATGTTCGATATTGACGGAAGGAAGATAGGAAAGAAATTTGGGAACTTGGAGATAATGCACGTGAACGACCTTGAAAAGTTTGTCAGGGAAAACGACGTCAGAATAGCAATACTGTGTGTTCCAGCAGACTCGGCTCAGGAGGCCGCAGAGGTCGTCGAGAAATCCGGAGTTGAAGGTATATTGAACTTCTCCGCGAGGGTGATAAAGGTATCGATACCGGTGGAAAACGTGGATTTCTCAGCATCACTGAAATCACTCACCTTCCAGATAATAAAGAGGAAGGGCAGATCATGAAGGAGTACGACGTATATCTAGAGATAGACAGGGAGAAGATACACGATTTGAGCTACATCTTGGAAGTTGAGGACAACCTGGTGAACATAAGAAAGTACGAAAATGGCCTCTTGAGACTGATAGTTCCCTCCGACCTCAAGGACGATCTCTTGGAACTCTTAAACGGAGTCCAAGAGGTCGTCCCATTCAAGATGGTCAAAATAGAGGTGAATCCAGGAAGTGCTTAGTAAACTCTTTCCGGTGGAGCACGTTAAAAGCATAGAGGATGTCGATTACGATCGACTCCTGAAATCCGGGTTCGAGAACTTTTTCTTCGACTACGACTTCACGCTCGCACCTTGGGGAGAACTCCATGTAAGGAAAGAGGCCGAGGAGATATTCAAGTACCTTTTGGAAAACGGTGCGAGGGTTTTTATAGTGACGAACGCTAAAAAAAATAGGGTTGATCATTTGAAGGAGAGAATTCCAGAGCTGGTCGTCTACTGGAGTGTCGGAAAACCCTCCATAAAAAAACTCAAGGAAATAATGAAAGAGTGGAGCATAGATGCGAAAAGGAGTGTGATAATAGGCGATCTGTTCTTGACAGATGTCCTTGCTGGAAACAGGCTCGGGATGTACACGATAATGGTTCAGCCCCTCCTCTGGAAAACGATAAGGATTTACAAAAAATTCGTGGCTTTTCTAAGCATGATCCTTTACGGAATTTTCTTCTTCACAGTGGGCTGGATCTTCAGAATGGGGAGTCTCATGTCGCCCAACGAATGGAGGAAATCGGTCAGAGACGTTAATTTCGATGAGCTTTTAAAGAACGGTTTCAAAGCCTTTGTATTCGACTTTGACAACACGCTCGCGCCTTGGAGGAATGACTATATATTGGAGGAAAACAAGAAGATCCTCAACAAGCTTAGGGAATCTGCATACGTCTTGATAGCTTCGAACGGAAGACCGAGGAACGTTGACACGGACGTGGAGATAATCTGGAGATCAAGAAAACCGATAGCTAGGAAGGTGAAAAGAAAACTCAGGAAAATGGGAATTGACGGTAAGAGAGTCGTCGTGATAGGAGATCAGCTCTTGACAGATGTGATCTTCGGGAATCTCATAGGCGCTTACACCATAAAGGTGGAACCGATAAAGAAAGAGGAAGCTCTGATAACCAAGCTGAACCGACTAATTGAAAGGCTGTTTTCCAAGCTCATCGTGAGCAAGCCATCCATAACGGGGGAAGGGAATGGTAGAAGATGAAATACGTACTCAAACCAAGACCAGTTCCCGAGGTGATCTACAAAAACCTGGACGAAGAGCAAAAGAACGCCGTCGTGAATTCCAGGGGTAGGTCGATAGTCATAGCCGGTCCGGGATCTGGAAAGACACGCGTGATAACCTACAAGATAGTCCATCTGATATCTCAAGGGGTACCGCCATCAGAGATAATGCTCGTGACGTTCACAAGAGCTGCAGCCAAGGAGATGATAGACAGGGTGAGAAGCGTTACCGGAAGGGATTTAAGCAAGATGACAGCTGGAACGTTTCACAGCGTCTCCAACGCGATACTCAGAAAGTACGCAAAGCTCCTCGGGTACGAATCGAACTACACGATACTCGACAGGGACGACGCGAAGACCCTGATGGGACACGCGAGATCCACGGTGCTCGAGAAACTTCCGCTTGACGTGAGGAAGGCGGTTCCAAGACCTGATCCGCTCCTCTCGATCCACTCTTACAGCATGAACACCCTCTGTTCCATTGAGGAAGCTGTTAGAAAGAAGAACCCGAAGTTCTTCAGCGTCCTTGACATAATAAAGGACATATTTCAGGTCTACGCCGAAGAAAAAATCCGTCAGAACGTCATGGATTACGACGATCTTCTCGTGAACCTCCTCAGACTCCTGGAGGAGAACCCCGATATAGAAAAGAGGCTCTCGAGCAGGTACAGGTGGATTCTGGTGGACGAATTCCAGGATACAAACATAGTCCAATACGAGATAATCGAAAGACTATCCCAAGTTCACGGAAACGTCTTCGTCGTTGGTGATGACGCGCAGAACATCTACTCCTTTAGGGGCGCAAGGTTTGAAAACGTCGAGGATTTCATAAACAAGGGAAACACTCTCGTGTTCAAGATCCAAACGAACTACAGGAGCACCGACAAGATCGTCGATCTGATAAACCACATGATACCAAAAAGAGCGGTTGAGAAAAAGCTCAAGGCCGTAAGAAGGGGGACGAAAAAACCCGTTCTTGTTGAGACGTTCGATGAGAACGAACAGACGATGTTCGTGGTTCAGAAGATAGAAGAGCTGATTTCAGAAGGAATATCCCCAAATGACATAGCCGTTCTTTACAGATCACACAACCTCTCGATGAGACTCCAGCTCGAACTCGCAACTAGGAGAATTCCGCACAGGATACTATCCGGTTTGAGATTTACTGAAACGGCACACGTCAAGGACGTCCTCGCGTTCTTGAAGATAATCCAGAATCCACTCGACATGATATCTTGGATGAGGGCGGCAAAGCTGTTCAGCGGTGTTGGAGAAGCCACAGCTTCAAAGATTGCTAAGAAAGTGGCATCAGCTATTGAAGAAGGAAAAGACTACCTGGAATCTCTCAAAGGCTTTAGTGGAAGAGCATCGGATGGAATTTCGAAACTCGGAGAAGTTCTGAGAGCTTTGAGAGAAGAGGAAAAACCGAGCGAGATGATAGACACAGTCCTTGAGGAGTTTTACAGAGAGCACCTGGAGTACACCTACGAGAACGCCAGGGAAAGGATTGATGATCTCAGAATACTGTCAGACATAGCTTTAAAGTACGAGAGCCTCGAGAAGTTCTTGTCGGATATAACCACTGCGGAAGACGTCGGTCCGATTTCAAAGGACGATTCAGGGGATAAAATCACCCTTTCCACTATCCATCAGGCAAAGGGGCTTGAGTGGAAAATCGTGTTCGTCATATCCGTGAACCACGGAGATTTTCCGAACTACCTCGCGCTCAAAGAGGGAAATATAGACGAGGAAGAGAGACTGTTTTACGTCGCGATAACGAGGGCCAAGGACGAGCTCTACATAGTTTATCAGGTCCTCGGATCGAAGAACCCATACATAGGAAACTCCATATCCTGGTCGAGGGGGAAAAGTTTCATCGAGAGAATACCAGAGGACCTTGTGGAGGTTTGGGAGGTGGAATGATGAACACAAAGAGTGAAATATCTAGAATTTCTGTATTCCTCAAAAACTTCATAGAAGATCACGGGTATCTTGGCGCTGTGATAGGTGTAAGCGGTGGGGTGGACTCTGCAGTGGTTTTGGCAATTCTCTCGAGAATACTTCCAAAGAACAGGATAAGAGCACTGATTCTACCGGAAAGGGATTCAAACCCCTTGTCCTCTAAACACGCGAAGTCGGTTTGTAGCAAATATGACGTTGACTGTGAAGAGATAGACATAACTCCCATTTTGAAAAGCCTCGGGACCTATTCCCTTCAGCCACCGGCTGCTTTTGCTCCGTATTCCCTGAAGGAGAAATACGCACTGAAGAAATGGAAAAAGTACGGTTCGGTATACGAGCTCGATCTGCGTGGATCAACGGATGAAGAATTCAGAAAAGGAGTGGCGTACTACAGATCGAAGCACAGGGTGAGGATGTGCAAACTCTATATGGAGG
>JALVXE010000026.1 GCA_027038385.1 Thermotogaceae bacterium | reverse complement strand
GCTTGAAAGCAAACTTTTGAACGAAGCTTTTGATTTTCTATCAGATTTGAAGTTGAGGATGAGCGTCGAGGATTTCATGAAAAAACTCCTCGAGGCAGCTCTTGTGTTACTCCCCGATTTTGACAGGGGGAGCGTGATAATGGAAGACAAGAATGGAAATTACAAATACGTCGCCTGGGTTGGGTTTGGAAAAGATCTCTCAAAGGTCAGATTCCCAGTTGGAAAGGCCATGATTCCAGAAGAGGACAAGCCGATAGTCATAGACAGGATACACGAGTGGAACAAAAAGACCTTGAAAGAGGAGTACCTCAAACTTCTGAAAGCCTCAGGAGCTGGTGAGATAAAGAAGACGATAGCAATAGGCATAAGAATAGAGGGGAGAGTAGCTGGAGGGTTCTTTTTGGACACCACTCACGATGTGGAACCGACTGAGGAGGATCTAAAGATAGTGAAGGTTTTCGCAAGGATCGCATCGATTTTCGCAACGATGAAGTTGTACCAAGAAAGAGAGCGGGGATACCAGAGAGAGATAATAATGGCGATGATAAAAGCAATGGAAGCCAGAGACCCTTACACAGTCGGCCACTCTGAAAGGGTTGCCAAGTACGCGGTTTCGATAGCCAAGAAGATGGGGCTCAGCACCGAAGACGTCGATAGGATATTCTGGGGATCGATAGTCCACGATATAGGAAAACTCTCCATACCCGAGTACATACTCCTGAAACCGACCAGGTTGTCTGAAGCGGAGTTTGAAGTGATAAAGCGCCATCCTGTTGCGGGTGAAAACATGATAAAGGGGTATCCTTGGCTAGACGACATAAGGCCGATAGTAAGGAACCATCACGAAAGATGGGATGGAAGAGGATACCCGGATGGTCTCAAGGGAAATGAGATACCGCTGGAGGTTAGGATAGTGAGTGTAGCGGATTCATTTGATGCCATGACTTCCGATAGGGCGTACAGAAAAGGCATGCCCCTTCCAAAAGCCCTGGAAGAGATCAAAAGACAGGCTGGAAGTCAATTCGACCCAGAAGTGGTGAAAGAAGCCTTGGAAGTTCTCCCAAACGTTTACAGGGACATCTACATAGTCCAGAGTTCCTCGTAATTTAGACCGTACTTCTTCAAAAGAGCTTTGTATGAACTCGTTTTCTTGAATTTCTCTAGCTCTTTTGAGAACTTTCTCAGTATGAATTCGTGGTATCCATCCGTCCTCGAAAGAGCCAGATAGTAATAATTTGATCCAAAGACTGGAAAGAATCCCAACAACGACGATTCTCCGAGCTTTCTCGCGTAGTACATCCCAACGAACTCGTTCGTAGCGAAAACATCCAACCTTCCAAAGATAAGTGCCCTGACTCCAACTTCCTCGTTCGATACCGGAACGAGCTGCAGAGAAGTTTCGCTTTCCAGGATATCCTCATAAGCGTATCCCGGAACGTATCCACATACGAGGTTCGCGGGAACGTAAAGGTCGCTCTCTTTGAACTTGTCCTTTCTGTATAAAAATCCATCTATGCCAACGTCTATCGGTTCCGAGGAAAAGTAAAGGTATTCCTTCCAGTCATCCGCCATCGGGATCGAAAACGTACCGTCGATAACGCCGAGCTTCAAAGACTCTAGGATCCTCATCCAGTTCATCTTCTCTATGTAGATTTCAAAGCCCATTCTTCTAAATATCCTCTGAACTGTTTCGGCATCCACACCTACCCATTTATCACCAGCTGTAAACTCGTAAGGCGGCCAATCTGAAGAGGCCAGGACTAGATAGTTTCCAGGCTTCATGTAGTCCCATAAGTTTAGGCTGAGTATCCCGGCTTTTATTACACCGCTTCTCAGCATTTCGAATATCGCCGTGTTGAAAGCCACTTTGACATCACTTGAAACGCATTTTGAAAATGCAACAAACTGATAGTACCTCCCTGAGAGATAATTACTCATGGAATATCTCGACGGGTTTTGGTTGTATATGTACCCCAGTGACATTGAGTTGTAGAAGATTGCATCAGCTCTTCCAGAATTGAGGAAATCGACAGCGTAGTTGACACTCCTAGTGTGGATCACCTCAAACTCTCCTTTTTGAAAATACCTCGAAAAGATCCTCTCGGTTTTGGTTCCGCCAACAACTGCCACTCTCTTTGGCCTTTTTACACCTTTTCTCAGAAGCATCGTGTAGCTCAAAGAGTACAGTGGATACTTGGAGAAGTCGAACCTTTTCACCCTATCTTTGGTTTTCGACATCCCTACGAAGAAATCTATCCTGCAACTTGAAAGGAGGTTTTGCACCTCCGTCATGTTCCTGAATTTTCCATCCCACACTAGGTCTATACCGTGTTTCTTCAGGGAGTTTCTCAGATAGAGGAATATCTCATAGCCTATTCCGGCTGGTTTTCCGTTCTCCACCATGTACTTGGGTGGAGCGGATTGAAACGTGGTCCTGAGAACCACCGGAAAAATGAGAACCGGTAATGCCAAAAGTACGATCACTTTCATCTTCTCCGCCCCCTCGTTGATTATATACCTTGCTGAACGAGAACGCTTCAGATCTATATGGTATTATTCAGAACAGGGTGAGGAGGTGATGAAATGAAGATTCCACTTGAATACGGCGAACTCGAAGTGAGCATGCACGCTATAAAGAAGATAGTCTATCTCGCAGTGAGTGAGAGTTACGGTCCCGTTAACATAGAGTCTAACTCTCCGTTGAGTCTCGGAAAGATACTGGGTAAGGAAGAGGAGAAGATTCACATAGAGGAGACCGGAGATAGAGCGATATTCGTGGAAGTTTATCTCGAGGTGGAATACGGTGTTAAGATTCCCGAGGTCGCGAAGAACACTATAGACAACATAAAGTACAAACTGAGAGAATTCGCAGGTGCTGAGGAGGTAACCGTAAACATATACATCATCGGTGTGAGGTGATCTCCAATGCTCAAGGAAATCGATGGGAGAATGTTCAAGATCATGTTCAAAAAGGCTACAGAGAATCTGATGAGACACAAAGGTGAGATAAACACGCTCAACGTCTTCCCCGTGCCTGATGGGGATACCGGTTCGAACATGGTTGCAACCATGCTCGAAGGTTGCAACTATATCGACAAGGCTGATGAGAACGATTTGATGGACGTTCTGAAAGCGGCGAAAGACGGTACTCTCATGGGAGCTAGAGGGAATTCTGGTGTAATACTCTCACAGATAGTCAGAGGATTCGTCGAGGGGTTTCCAGGAGGAAAGGTCATAACCCCTAGGATCTTCGTGGAGATGCTCAGAAAATCGAAAGACATAGCTTACAGCGCAGTTATGAAACCCGTCGAGGGAACCATGCTCACCGTGATGAGGTTCATATACGAAAGATCAGATGAGATCCTAGATGTTGAAGATTTCAAGGAATTGATAGAATGGATCTTGAAGATAACTGAAGACGCGGTCAGGATAACTCCAAAACTCTTGAAAAAGCTCAGAGATGCCGGCGTAGTTGATGCCGGTGCAAAAGGTTTGTATTACCTATTCGAAGGGATGAAGGAAGCGATTTACGGTGACACGGAAGTCTCGCTCGATGAGATATCTCAAGAAGCTGTAGAAGAACTCCCAGAGATAACTTTTGAGGATATCAACTACCAGTACTGTACCGAGTACATTGTTAAGGTGAAAGATGGGAACGCTCTTCAACATTATCCAGAGGTTAGGGAATTCTTAGAGAACATTGGAGATTCCGTTGTAGTCGTCGCACAGGATGATATCCTGAAGATACACGTTCATACGAACAACCCGGGGATGGTCTTGGAAGAGCTTCTCAAAAGAGGAGAGCTCGTGAAGTCCAAGATAGACAACATGAAGATTCAACACGAGCACGTTGTGATGAACGTGAAAGAGAGAAAAAAAGTTGCCATAGTGGCCGTTTCATCTGGAGATGGGCTGTCAAAGATCATGAGGAGCTTGGGAGTTGACGAGATAGTCAAAGGCGGTCAGACCATGAATCCCTCAACTGCGGATATAAGGAAAGCTATCGAAAGGGTGAACGCGGAAAACGTCTTCGTATTTCCAAACAATCCGAACATAATGCTCGCCGCTCAGCAGGCAGCACAGGACGTCGACAGTAACGTGTACATAATTCCAGCGATGACTTTCCAGGAGTGTATATCGGCCCTCGTGAATTACGATCCCGAGATGGAAGTAGAAGAGATAAGGAAAGCTTTTAACGAGGCTGTGAACCAGGTTATTCCTCTTTCCGTCACAATAGCCGTCAGGAGCGCAAAAGTCGGTAGGACAAGAATCAAG
>JALVXE010000025.1 GCA_027038385.1 Thermotogaceae bacterium | reverse complement strand
GTTTTTTATCTTGTAGCTCTTTTTAGGTACCTCTCTTGTCTTTCTATTGAAATCTGACGTCTCTTGAGAAACGACGGCGCTGTATATTCCAGTCCCGGGAAACTTCCTTGAGAACGTCGAAACCATCAGTCTGCCATCGGCGAATGTGTAATCCAGTGCTGAAAGCCTTTTTGTGATCTTTTCGAGTTTCCCGTCGAATTTGTAAAGATTCGCACCGTCTTCGTCAAACTCCAAAAAACACACTCCTTCTCCACATTTTTTCAAGGAATATTTGAACTTGTCATCGTGTATCTCTCGTCCGTTTATCCAGATTAAGCTCGATTCTCCTCTTTTCGATACAAGAAGGTATGTCTTCGATGAGACAACCATTTCCCTGACTATTCCGATTATCTTCACCTTTCCTTCGGGAGTTCTAACTGTCGACACTTCAGATTTTGGATCGTACTCACTCCAGTAGATATGCCCATACCTGATATCGAAAGCCGTTATGTTTCCCTTCTTTAAAATCTTCTCTCCTTTGTTCCAAACGGCGATGGCAGTATCCATATAGGGAAATTGGCAACACTTTCCATCCTGCATGTGGACCAGATAGTACACACTCTTTCCATCGATCCGGAGATTTCCACCGTATCCGTAAACGGAGAACTTCTTTTCAAATTTGCCACCTCTGATTATCCCTATTTCCACACCGTCGTACCTGTAGAGTGTAGACTCTCCGAATTTTCTCAACGCAACCCAGATGTCCTTTCCTGATCCCTCCAGGTTCATTATCAAAGCGTTTTTCTTTTCAAATACGGTTTTCTTCATTTCATTCATTTCTTTGAATTCAAAGCTCTCTTTCCAGTCATCGTAGAGTCCTTCCAAACTCTTTCCAAAGACCTTTTTCGCTGTGGAGTCTATTCCTATACCAAAGACGTTCTTCGAACACTCCCTCAAAAAAGCCCTCATTTTTCCCATGCCGTATCTCTTCACAAGATATGCGTAGAAAGATGACGGTATGTAATAATACAGGGATCTTCCGAGGAAGTCCTCAACAGGTGGATCCGACACCCTGACTAGAGAAGGGATCCAACCGCCCTCTACGGATTTCTCCACGAGTGACCTTATCAGAGGGTTCCTCAGCCTTCCACCTTTCACGAGTGTTGACTCGTCGTAGACGGTCGTCGATTCGACGAACGGAGATCTGAATTCGGAGTCTAGGATCGGTACACCAGTTATCGACTGGAAGATCTTCGGAATGCCGCTTCGCATCGTCAGGTGGGATATGTGGGTGAATTCGTGAACGAACACCGTTGAATACCAATCCTCGAAGTTGAGAAATTTCGATGGCATCGGATAGGCGATCACCACGATTCTCTTTCCAATCGGATCGGCAAACCCGTTCACGTAGTTTCCAGCGTACCCCAGGTATATCGTGATGTGCTTCGGGTCGTTACCTATCACGCTTGTAACGCTTGCCCAGTAGGTTTCAACACTCCACGCTAGGTCTTCAGCAGCGTATCCTAGCCAGCTTGGAAAGAATATATCAGCGTGCGGGGTACTTATGAGAGATATCGAGAATGCCACGACTGGGAAGAACATCAGGAGCTTCTTCAATCCTTTTTCACCACCAGAAGTACTCTGTAAGCTTTTTTAACGAGGGCCTTCGCCAACTTTTCATTACTCGTAACGTATACCTTGTCTTCTCCTTTGAAATCTTTCATAGATTCGGCCTTCACGGAATCTGGGTCGTTCTCCAAAATGTATACGGCCTCCTTTTGAGATATCTTCAGAAGTTTTCTCTCACCCAAAAAGTCATCTTTTTTCTTGATGTACTCTTTGAAAGGTTCTTTCGGAAGCTTGTAAACGTATCTCAGAACCTTTACGAACATGTCCGGAGGAACAAAACCAGGAAGATATGTTATCGGTTTCGGCTTCTCTTTGGTGGTGTCGAAAAACCAAAGAGTTGGAGTGCCTCTTATCCCAAATTTGTAAAACATCTTTGGATGCTCGTCGTAGTACACGATCACCACCCTGTAGTTTATGTCAAGTACCTTCTGAACCAATGGATCCGAAAGAGTTTTCAAGTTGAACATCTTGCAGTACGGACAAGTCTTCAACTCGAAGATGTATATGAGTTTTTTCCCTTCTATCTTCGCCACGTTGAAAGCCGTGTTCGTTGCGCTATAGGTATGAAATGCCATCAGCAATGTGGAAAGAAGAACAAGAATGGATATCTTCCACTTCAACTGATTCACCTCCTCTAGGGGATTATAACGCTTTCATAATCCACAAAGCGGATAAGATAACCAACATTCCACCAAGTACCCTGATCATTTTTCTCCTCTTTTCGCTCAACCTCTCCAGAAATCCACTCAGAAGCTTTCCGAATCCGAGAAATGGTATCAATATTCCAAGGGAGTAGATCATCATCAGGAAGATTCCTTCCTTGTAGCTTTGAGACATGGAGATCAGGGATATTATGCTTCCAAGAATGGGAGTTGCACAGGCCATCCATATCCACCCGATACCAGCTCCAAGGATGGTGGAAGGTAGAACCGTTTCTTTCTCCAATATGAACTTAAGGATTTTGCCACTCTTCAAACTCTTTTCCGATATGTACAAAACTCCCATGATTATCAACACGACCGATACCACGTACTTCAAGATTGGTGATTGGATCCTTAAAGGTATTATCCCTAGAGCCGTGTATGTAGCCACAAATCCAAATGAAAAACCGACGACTCCTCTGAATCCCCTAGAATAAGAAATAGGTAGTAAAATGGGAATCAATGGGAACATGCATGGAGTGAAAAAGGCGAGTAGTCCATAGATGAACGCTGTCAAAGTGGAAACGTTTTGCACGATGATTGGATGAATATCCAAAGCAAATCACCTCACGAAAGCTTTGATCTTCTTGTCCAGTTTCCAGTGTGAACATCTATCGCTTTTGTTGACACTTCTTTTTTTCAGATCACAGAATCCTTTGTCCGGAACATCAATTCTTATCACATATCCTGAGCAATATTTCTCCAGTTTTCCGATCTTCTTGTCAGTTGAGAAATGAGCGCATGAGAAGCATCTCTTGGATGATATGGATATCTCGCCGTCTATTATCAAAAACCTGCTGATAGACATACTCTCACTCCTTTCTAAGCATAGTGAAAGATATATTTTTCTCAAACGTATATTCTACCACTTCTTACTTTTCAGTAGTCTATCGCATGGTAAAATCCTTCAGAAAAGGGGGTGCAAGGGTGAGCTATTTGATCTGGGGACTTTTAGGGTATTTCATCGGAGCAATACCCTTCAGCTACATACTCCCCAAACTCAAAGGGGTGGATGTCAGAAGGGTCGGTAGTGGGAACGTTGGAGGAACGAACGCTCTAAGAGCTGCTGGACCATTGATTGGGGGACTGTCGATGTTATTGGACACGTTGAAATCTCTCATTCCCTCCATTGCAGTCTATCAATTCACGGGTGATGTTAAGATCACCGTTGCAACCGCCCTTGGTGCGATACTCGGGCATGATTTTCCAGTGTATCTGGGGTTCAGAGGTGGGAAAGGTGTCGCTACGACGCTCGGTGCCATGTTCGTGATCTGTTGGCAGTGTGCTCTTGTCTTTTTGGGAGTTTGGTTTCTGATAGTCACGGCTTCAAAATACGTTTCTTTGGCTTCGATAGTGGGGCTCTTCTTCGCCGCGGCTTTTGGTTACCTGATCGGAGGTGAGATGATAGGCGTTCCTCTCGTGATATTCGCCACTTTAGCACTCTTGAGGCACAGATCCAACGTGGAGAGGCTGATAAATGGAACTGAAAGGAAGACGGATATATGGAGCTACGTGAAGCGAAGAGATTGATACTGATCTTTGTCGCTGTTTCTTTTTTTGTGTTTGGTATAAGCCCACAGGAAGAAGCGAAACTGATGCTCGGCAAGATCGTTGACAACTGGTTTCGCGGAGACTACGAGAAAGCGCTTTCAGATATAAACACAGCCTTAGACATGCCTGTGGATCCATTTGACATACCGAAATTCTACTACATGAGAGCGAAAGTCGAAGTTGATATGGGGAATATAGGAAGTGCTTTCAGGGATTTGAGGTCTATGCTCGCCGTGTCCCTCGGAACTCCGGAAGTTATATCCATGCTCAAGGACATGGAGTATTTAACCGGATCCAGGAGAGTCCCGGAGAATCTCAGGGTCAGCAGGATTCTATCCATCAAGGGTGTTTTGAACGATGTTGAGTATTTCTACACTGTGGAAGACGTGGCGATATCTAGTGACAAGATCTACGCCATAGATAGGGTCAACTCCAGATTTTTGATATACAACGAAGATGGCGTCCTTGAAAAGGCGGTTTCACTCCGTTTTCATCCTCTCTCTGTTGAGAGTTCCCCAAACGACACCGTATACCTGAGTACGACTTCCGGTGAGATATACGAGTACGCAGATGGATCCTTCAGAAAGATCTACTCTGGGCTCAGATCCCCCATCTTGGCGGGATTTGACAGAACGGGAAGGCTCTGGTGGATAGATGGGTACAACGTTTATTGGATGTACAAGGGGATCGTTGGGAAGAAAGAGATTTCCATATCGATGGTTCCCGTGGACTGTGAAGTTAACCAAGACGGATTGTGGATACTCGACTCTCTCAATCAAAGGGTAGTGGTGATATCAAAGGAGAACTTCGCCGTTCTCAGGATAGTACCACTTCCTGTAGGTGCCCGTGCCTTTGAGATAACACCGCTCGGCAGTATGCTGATACTTTCATCCGATGGAGAGGTGTATTACTTCAAGAATATGAAGGAACTCGTGAAGATAGGGATCTCCTCCCCCAGCATAGTAGGATTCGATTATAGATTTCCGTTCCTTGTGTGTTCGGACTGGAAGAAACACGAAATAGATCTGTATCTGATAACCGAAGGAGAACCTTTCTTCGTAAGACTTGTCGATTATAAGAGAAAGGCTGGTGATGTTGAAGTAGAATTCAGGGTGGAGGGATACGACGGTTCTCAGGTTCCTCTTGCGGATAAGTTTGTGTATGTTGATGTGGATGGTGGAAGGATTTCACCGTCTGTTGAAGCCAAGCCCGTGAGGATCGATGCTTACAAGAGCGGAAAGGATTTTATAACCGATCGACTGCCACTGCTGAAAGAGAGATTTGGAGTGGATGTTTTGGTACCCCCGGATGCATACAGTTCAAGCGGTGCAGTGGTTACCATGAGGAGCAAAGGTGTGAGGCTATTCGTGGATGGTCATGGGGGCGATGAGCTCATGAAAACTTCTGTCTTGAGCGGAGGAGAATCTACGGATGATATTCCAAACAGTTGGAAGTATCTCTGGAAAGCCAGGTTCAAATACGTTCCAGACGTTGTGATAAGGGTTCACACAGTTAGTGTTGGTGTAAAGATATTTGATCAAAGCTACTCCGATACTTTTTATCTCGTGGACAAAGGGACTGGTGAGAGTGGAAAAGGCAGATGAGGTTATAAACAAAGCGTTGGACTTGGTCAGATCTGGAAAAGTGGACGAGGCCATATCGTTGTACGAGAATTTCCTTGAGGTGGAGGAAATACCTGAGATTTTGAACAACTTGGCGAACCTTTACAGGATGAAGGGATTTGTTTCAAAAGCGATAGAACTCTACGAGAGAGCTCTTAAGATTTCACCATCTTTTAAGGATGCGAAGTTGAATTTGGCAGTAGCTTTTTTGGAGATAGGCCGATACGGGGAAGCTATGATGATACTCGAGAACCTTAAAGACTCTGGATACGAGTCTGATGAGCTTTATCTCGCTCTCGCGATAGCATACGAGAGGAGCAAGAGAATGTCCGATTTCATCGCGGCTTATAAAAAAGTTAGGAGAAGCGATAAGGACGATGTATTGAGAAGCTACGGGGTAGAACCTCCAAGATGAACAAGGGAACCTACATAATTGTTCTGAGGGTCGACAGAGATATCTCGATATCACGCCCATCTGTTCAAAGCCTACCTAAAGGTTTTTACGCTTATGTTGGTTCTGCCATGAATTCTCTCACCGGTAGGTTGAAAAGGCATCTTTCAAAGGGAAAAAAGATTCATTGGCATATCGATCAGATAACTGAAGCTGGAGAAGTGGTGTTCATAGCCGGATTCGTCGGAAAAAGGATGGAAAAGATGCTTTCAGATTTCCTTTCAGGTGAATTCGAAGTGGTGAAAGGCTTTGGATCTTCCGACATCGGAACGAAAGGGAATCTCTTCAGGATCGCCGATCTTCCCTCACTTCTGAAGTCTCTGAAACATTTTTGTGAGAAATTCGGAGATTTTTGCTGATAATTGGCAATATTTTCCTGTAACTTCCTGTAAATTCTCGTAATCTCCCTTTACACATTTTTGAACCCGGTGTATATTCTTAGCAGTCAAATATGATGAGTGCTAAAAAAGAATAAGAAGAAAAAGGGGGGAGAGGACATGAAGATAGTTCCACTCGGTGATAGGGTTTTGATAAAGCCAATTAAAGAGGAGGAAAAGACGGAAGGTGGAATAGTACTCCCAGAGAGCGCCAAGGAAAAACCGATGAAGGCCGAAGTTATAGCGGTCGGCGAGGGTGAAGATGTCAAAGACCTCGATCTCAAGGCTGGCGACAAAGTCATATACTCCAAGTACTCCGGGACCGAGGTTAAGATGGATGATGAGGAATACATCATTATCGATGCCGAGGATATACTCGCGAAAATAGAAGAATGAAAGGGAGGTGGAAGAGATGGCGGCGAAAATGCTGATGTTTGATGAGGAAGCCAGAAGGGCACTTGAAAGAGGAGTCGACAAGGTTGCTAACGCTGTGAAAATAACTCTCGGTCCAAAGGGTAAGAATGTCGTTATAGAGAAGAGCTGGGGTTCGCCAACCATAACCAATGACGGAGTCTCCATAGCCAAGGAGATAGAACTCGAGGATAAGTTCGAGAACCTCGGAGCTCAGCTCGTTAAAGAGGTTGCTTCCAAGACCAACGATGTTGCCGGTGATGGAACAACCACCGCTACCGTCCTGGCTCAGGCCATGGTCAAGGAAGGATTCAAGAACGTCGCTGCTGGTGCGAACCCGATGCTCTTAAAGAGGGGAATTGAGAAGGCTGTTGACGCAGCGGTTGAGGAGATAAAGGAACTCTCTAAGAAACTCAGCGGTAGGGAGGATATAGCCCACGTTGCTGCCATATCCGCGAACGATCCAAAGATAGGGGATCTCATAGCCGAGGCTATGGATAAGGTTGGAGAGGATGGAGTCATCACGGTTGAAGACTCCAAAACGATGGAAACTTATGTCGAGTTCACTGAAGGAATGCAGTTCGATAGAGGATACATTTCTCCATACTTCGTAACCGATGCTGACAAGATGGAAGTTGTTTTGAAAGAGCCTTACATCCTTATAACCGACAAGAAGCTCAGCTCTGTCAAGCCACTCATACCGATACTCGAGAAAGTCGCAAGAACCGGAAAACCTCTGCTCGTGATAGCCGAGGATGTTGAAGGGGAGGCTCTTGCAACACTCGTTCTCAACAAACTCAAGGGGGTCTTGGAAGTCTGCGCAGTCAAGGCTCCTGGCTTCGGAGAGAGAAGGAAGGCCATGCTTCAGGATATAGCCATACTCACCGGTGGTCAGGTCATAAGCGAAGAGCTAGGACTTGATATCGAAAAGACCGAACTCGAGGATCTTGGGCATGCGGAGATGGTCAGGGTTAAGAAAGATGAGACGATAATCATCGGAGGAAAAGGAAATCCCGAGGACATAAAGAAGAGAATCGAGCAGATAAAGAATCAAATTGAGCAGACAACCTCTGAGTACGAGAAAGAAACTCTCCAGGAGAGAATGGCTAAACTCGCTGGTGGGGTCGCTGTCATAAAGGTTGGAGCTGCCACTGAGACCGAGCTCAAGGAGAAGAAACACAGGATAGAGGATGCTCTCAGCGCCACTAGAGCAGCCGTTGAGGAAGGAATAGTCGCTGGAGGAGGAGCAACGCTCTTGAGGCTTAGAAAGGCTGTCCAGAAAGTCATCGACGAACTCGATGGAGATGAGAAAGTTGGAGCCAAGATAGTTTACAACGCCCTCGAGGCTCCGATCAGACAGATAGCCGCTAACGCTGGTTACGATGGTTCGATAATCGTTGAGAAGGTTCTCGAGAAAGACGATCCGGCTTACGGATTCGACGCGCTTAAGGGAGAATACACCAACATGTTCGACGCTGGGATTATCGACCCGGCGAAGGTTACTAGGAGTGCTCTCCAGAACGCGGCATCAATCGCAAGCATGCTTCTCACAACGGAAGTCCTCGTGGTCGAGAAACCCGAGGAGAAGAAGAACAACATGCCGGAGATGCCCGAATACTGATCGAAAAATGGTTCGAAAATCCCCCGCAAACTGCGGGGGATTTTTCATATCACAAATATCAAAATGGCCAAGATGGATATCGCCACGGCGATGAATATAGGGATAAGAAAAGTCGAGCTGGGATTGGATTCAAGAGCCTGTTCATGTGTGGAAACTCTTTGAACTTTTCTCGCCAAACCTGTGTTTTTCAAGTTTCCCCTGAACTTTGCCCAAGGAGAGTTTTCTGGTCTCTTGCTCTTTATACATATCGAGTAGACCTTTCCATCATTGGATCCTATGTATAAATTTCCATCGCTTATCGATGGAGAAGAGGAAAAAGAGCTTCCGAGTTTTATCTTCCAATTGACCTTTCCGCTTGCTTTTAACGAGACGATGTACCCATCCCAGGATCCCACGTATAAATTCCCATCATCCCCGATGGCAGGAGAGGAGAATATGGATTTTCCGATCTTGATCTTCCAGATGATCTTTCCATTTTCTCCAATCTTGTAGAGATATCCATCCCAGGATCCTATGTAGATGTTTCCATAGCGATCGACCGCGGCTGACGAATAAATCACGTCTCCAAGATTGACCTTCCATTTGATCGAACCATCGGATCTCACAGCGTACAGGCTTCCATCTTCCGAACCGAAGTAAACCGTTCCATCATGGCCTATGGATGGTGAGGAGTATATGGATCCGTGCGTTTTCAAAAACCACTTGATCGTTCCCGTTCTGGATACCGCATACATCACACCATTCAGGGATCCAATGTATATAGTCCCGTCTGCCACAGCTGGAGATGAATAGATGGAATCTCCTAAGGGAAGTCTCCACAGCAGTTTACCATTTCTCACCGCGTACAGGTATCCGCCAAGGGTCCCAAAGTAAATCGTTCCGTCGTTCTCAACTGCGGGAGACGAGTCTATTCCACTATCTGCTTTGAACTTCCAGATTATTTTCCCATTTTTCACGGCGTATAGATAACCGTCATCGGATCCGAAGTACACCGCTTCATCTTCTCCCACGGCCGGTGATGAGTTCACATCTCCACTCGTTTTGAACTTCCATTTTAGACTTCCATTTGGCGAGATGGCATACAAATTCCCGTCATCAGAACCTATGTACACTGTTCCGTCTTCTCCGATCGCCGGTGATGAATCCACATCTCCCCTGACTTTCAGGTACCATCTTATGCTTCCAGGAATTGCGAGGACCTTAAAACTCCACAGCGGTCCAGTTCTTTTCATCCCGGTGGGATCTATGGCAACGACTCTCCAATAGTAAGTTTCTCCGACTCTCAAGCCCATAAGTTTTAAACTGTTTTCTTTGAGGTTCTGCTTGTATAGAGGTGGATTGTGTGAATTTCCAAAGTAAACGTCATACACGAGTTTTTCACCATCTGGGTCCGAGCATTTCCAAGAAAGGATTACGCTCGTCCCAGAAGTTCCACCATCCTTGGGTCTGGGATCTCTTGGAACGTCGGGGGGATGATACTTCAAATCCAGCTTCAAGGTCTTTCCAACTGGCACATTAATTTTTCTTTCATAAACAACCTTGTTTCCTCTAAGTAAAACAAGTTTTCCCTGTATAGCTCTTTCTCTCTCGATCTTCAGAGGAATTGTTCCAAGGTATTCTCCATTCAAGAAAACTTTGAGTTTCAGGTTCGAGAATATCTCTATCACCGCTTTCAACCTCTTCAATCTGAAATTCTTTTCAATCACCTTTGGAATTTTCGGAAGAACTACCTTGTCCCTCAGGGTCTCATAACCGGATCTTTTCAGCGTTATCACTACTTCTTTTCCACCTTCTAACTTGATTTCAACGGGTGTTCTTCCAACGAGTCTGTCGTTCACAAAAACAGCTGCCCCTTCTGGGTTTGAACGTATTCTCAACACCGCGATGGGCTTAAGCTTTATCCTTATTTCCCTTACAAATCCTGGACTCACGTTGACGTATTCCTCGCGTGATTTGTAACCTTCTTTTGAAATGACTAGTTTTCCGTGTATCTGGTACTCCTTGAAGATTTTCATAGGGGTTTCTCCCAAGTATTTTCCGTTGAAGTACACTTTGGCTTTCTCGGGGGTTGTGACGACTTTCAAAACTGCTTTTAGCTTTTCCAATGTGTATCTTTTCTCCAGTGGTGCGAATCCCTTTTCCTCCAGCTTTATCTCATCGAACGCGGTTCTGTATCCCTCCTTTTCGATTCTCAGCTTGTAGACCTTTCCAACCACAAGTGGTGGGGTGAAACAAGGAGAAGTCCCGATGTATCTTCCGTTTATGTAAACAAGCGCTCCAGCTGGCTGAGTAACCAACTTCACTATCCTCTTGGCTGGAGATGGCCTTATCTTCAACTCGTAAGTCTCATAGCTTCCAACGTGAATTTTGTACATCAGCTTATCGATCTTCTCAGAATCTATCTCCACTTTGTGTTCTCCAGGTACCACATCCACCGCGAAGATCTCTTCCTTTATGGTCCCGGCTTCTTCTCCGTCTATGTAGACCTTCGCGCCGTATGCGAGCTGGTTTTGTGGAATGATCTTTAATATTGCCGTGCCACGTGGTTTGTATCTCTTCTTGGAAACCTTGAAATAGTATTCGTATAAGAGGCTCAGTTTGACGGTATCTCCGATGGATATCTTTCCGTATCTCTTCAATATACGTGCTATAGAACCCCTGTCGCTCACAGCCGTGATCTCGATATCTCCAACCTTTTTCTCACTTTCGAAGATCACTTCGCCATGTTCATCTGTGTGTTTCTCCAGCTTGAATACATGAAGAACCATCCCCTTCTGTATCCCATCATCTGAGGAGAGATTTAGATAAACTTCCTTTCCTTTCAAATCGGTTATCTTCCCCTCCATTAGCGGAAGATTTCTCAGTATATCAGGGACAATTTCCTTCGTGGTTTTGATGATGGATTTTATGTTCAGGTTTACACTGTATTGATTTTGAAACTCTATCTCCCCGGTTTCCACGTCCACGAGCTTTACAGTCAGTATGTACTCTCTGCCGAGCCTTCCTATCCTTCCCAAGACTATCTTCTCAACTCCGAGTAGTTTTCCGAGCTCCACTCCTTTACTTATATCAGTTATTCCTATTTGTGAGAGTTGCCTCTCCTTTATCAATGTTTTTATCTTCTCTCTCTCGACAAGAGCCAATCCTTTAACCTTTACGAGTTCGGAAACGAGTGTGTCCGTTATCACCATGGAGTAATCTTTATCAACTCCATAGGCTTCGAAATCGAAAACCGCTATAGGTATTCTTGAGGACACGCTCACTACGCACAGGACGATTGTGAAAAACGTTATCAGAGTTCTCCTCACCTTTTCACTCCTCCTTGGTGTTTCATACGCTTTGTATTCTACATCATTTAAACCCTTGGAAGGTTTTCTCAGTCTAAAGTTGTGTGGTTTGGTATAATAAACAGAGCCTTGAGGAGGTGGTGAGGGTGTTTAAATTGAGAAGAGGTAGTGGAGACAACACCATGCTGATCATAGCCGGAGCAGTGGCGGCAGTTCTCCTTGTCGGTGTGATGATGTTCATGTTCTGGCCGAAGGAGACCAGAACTCTAAAAGTTGGGAACGTGGTTGTAGCCCAGGCACCAGCCGATGCGAAGATAGAGTACGTCAACACCGGTGTGACGAAATTGATTGAAAAGAACTACAAGGAATACGGTACGATTCCGACTTTTCTTGGTGAATCTATGCTGTCCTACGAGGCTGCTAAAGATGACGCTATGGGGAAATTGGCTGAGTATCTGAACGCCGTTGTCAACAGGTTCTCTGAGCTAGCCAAGGCAGAGCTAGCGAGTGTCGCCCAGAGCCAGAGCAACAAGAAAGAACAGGTTAACGTCAACAAGCTCGCCACGGAAGTTCACAAGATGGTTCAGCAGATACATGCAAAAGTCAGAGTAACGGGAGCGATAGAGCTCATGAGATACAGGAGTCAGGGCAAGTACTACGTTATACTCTACTACAACCCGTCGGCAGCGCTGAAAGCTCTTCAAGAGCAACAGAATGTCATAGAGCAGCTTGCAAAGCAGTATGGAGCCCAGTCAAGAGCTGTGTTTGACGAGGTTAACAAAACTCTCAAGGAAGCTTACAAGGAAACACCTCTTGAAAAGAAATGATTTCTCCAAGATCGTTGGGGGAGCGGGTTGGGTTGTCCCAACCCGTTTTTGTATGAGGGGGGATTGTCGTGAAGCTGGAATACATCCTCATTCTGATAGGAGTTCTCGCTTTACTGGGAGCGGGGTTCCTCTATCTTCAATCCCAAGCGCATGAAAGCTCTCAAACGTATCAACGAAGTTTTCAGGACCCTTGTCTCTTTGGAAACGTGAGGCTCTGCAACGTGAGCGTTCCTGACAACGTGCAGGTGGAGTACAAGGCCGCGTTGTCACCAGAGCTCATGAATTATTATTCAAAAGGGGAACTCTATGTTTTTCATAGCTGTGTGGAAGGTGGAAGAGTTGAGGACAACTACAAAGTCGCTCAGATGAAAGTGGCTGACGACATATCGAACTTCTTGGGTCAGGTCGTTAGATCGACATCATCCCTTATAAAGAATGGATCATCTGAGTTCTACTCAAGAGCGGTTAGAGTGATTTCGAATAACGTTGTGATTGGTATGATAATCCTTGCCAAGTATCACTATGTAGATCCTCCGCTCGACAAGTACTGCGTCATAGCTTTCTACAACCCGAGAGAAGCTTTGAAAATATTGAAGAACTATTCCAATCTTCTGAGTTATCTCAGGAAGTCCAACGTGAGCGAAAAGGAGTTCGAGAAGCTTTTCATGGATAACGCGAAGAAGTTCTATTCTATATACGGAAGATGAGAGTACCACCTATAAAAGTTGTGGTTAAGATAGGCAGGGATTTAGAGGACGTTTGGAGAATACTCTTCAACGAAAACGGATGGGATCCGTGGTTCACATCTGGAATGAGATTAGACCCAAAAGAAGGAGGAGAGATACTGTTCAGATGGATTGTAGATGGGGAAGAGGTCATCGACAGAGGTGTAAACGTCGCCGTTATTCCAAAAAGACTTTGGGAATTTCACTGGAACGAGTACGAGGATGGATATAGATCGAGAACGACTATCAAACTTCATGAGGCTTCCGATGGTGGAACATGGGTTGATATAGAAGACAGGGTGCTTGTTCTAGACGAAAAGGATCTTGAGATAGCGTTCAGCTGTGCTGCGGGATGGGGAGAGTTCGTCACTAGGTTGAAGCTTTACGCGGAGAGGGGATTGATGATCGAGTGAGGAAATTTACCGCTGTTTTTCTAATCCTGTCCATCGCGATTTTTGGAATGCGAATAGGGATTTCGATGAACCTTTTGGACTTTTCCGAAATCCTTAGGATGGATTTCTTGAACGTTGATAGTGTTAGATCGGGTTTTTCTACAGACTTTTCTAGATTCTTCGTCTTCTATCTGAATAAAGATGTGAGTCTTGGAATTTTCAACGCTGAGATCGGGGGCTTTTTTGGAACACGTGAGGGAAATTTGTCTTTTGGCGTGGACACCTTCGTAAATCTAATTGAGCATAACCTGATCATCTTCGGGTTATCCGCCTCATTTGGAAGGTCCTTCCTTTCGGTGGGTCCGATTCTTGAAATCGACATCTGAGGTGATCCGTGTGAATCCAAAAGAGGTTTTGAAAAGGTTGGTGGACGACCTTGATGATGATACCGCGCTCAGGATCCTGCAAGATTGGGATGATATAGTGGATTCATACAAGAGGAGCGCGGTGATATTCTTTGATGGATCAGCCCGACCAAATCCGGGTAGTATGAAGATAGGTGCAGTCGTTAAATGCTGTGGGAGTGTATACGAAATATCCAAGAATGTAGGAAAGGGAACTAACAACATGGCGGAATATCTCGCTCTGATCGAGGCTTTGAAAGCGGCCAGGAAAATGGGGGCGAAATCTGTGAAGATATACGGTGATTCGTCGATAGTGATAGAACAGATAAACGGAAATTGGAAAGTGAAGAGCGAGGAATTGAAGAATCTCAAAAGAGAGGTCATGGATCTTCTCGGGAAGTTCAAAAGGTGGAAAGCTGAATGGATACCGGATTCTAAGAACAAGCGAGCCCATGATTTAGCAAACTCTTAGGAGGTGTGAGAATTTGAGAAATCCCCCAAGGATAGTGGAGTTTGAGATCACTCTAGCCTGTAATCTGAGGTGCATACACTGCTACTGTGAAGCCGGAAGGAGGAATCCTTTTGAGCTGAAAACGGATGAAATAAAAAATTTGATGGACGATCTGAAGAAAATGGGCACTTGGGCTTTGGACATAGTCGGTGGGGAGCCCCTTTTGAGAAGTGACATATACGAAGTCTTGGAGTACGCCAAAAGTATAGGTTTGAGAGTGATGATCAACACGAACGGGACCCTCATCAACGGGGGAATCGCAGAGCGCTTAAAGGAGGTTTATCCAGATCTCATGATAGGGGTATCTCTGGATGGACCAGATCCTGAGACGAACGATTTTGTTCGAGGTAGTGGATCTTTCGAAAAAGCCGTTAGAGGGATAAAGATTTTAGTCGAGAGTGGTTTTGACCCGGTGATACTGAACGTCATAAACAAGAGGAATTGGAAAAGGTTTGAGGATATGGTAGGTCTCGCAAAGAGTTTGGGTGTTGACAAGATCTATGTGGATAGGTTTATTCCAGTTGGACGGGGTGTTGTTAATCGTGACAAACTCGATATGAGCGATTCCGAATGGGTAGAAACGATAAGCCACGTGAGGGAGATCATAGAAAAGCACGAAGGTGATATGACGTTTTACGTTGAGGAGAACATAACAGGGGACCCATGCAGTGCCGGTGTAACACACGCTTCTATACTCGCAAACGGCTGGGTCGTTCCGTGCGGGCATTTCAGATACAACAGGGAGTTTTACATGGGAAACGTGAGAGAGAAGTCTTTCAGCGAGATATGGAACTCTTTCGATCCTTCTAAATTCTTTCCAACGCCAAAACCATGCGGAAATTGTGAATTCTTGAGTGTCTGTGGCGGTGGGTGCAAAGCCGTCTCTTATCACAGGTATGGAGATGTTTTAAATGTGGATGTTCCCATATGTACTCTTAGAAAGCGTACTCAAGATTTTCATCTGAAAAATTGGGGGTGATTCGATGATAAGTTGGATAGTCATAGGGGTCGTTTTCATGATCGTAGAGATCACGGCTCCAGCGTTCTTCTACATGTGGTTTGGAATAGGCGCTTTCATAGCGGCAGTTTCCGCTCTGTGGCTTGGATTCCTCTGGCAACTCACCATATTTCTAGTCTCGTCCGCAGTTCTTTTAGCTCTCACCAGACCTTTTGCTAGGAAAATTCAAAGATACGAATCACCGAAGAAAATACATTTGGAAGACATAGTTGGAAAGGAAGCGATAGTCGTTGAGACGATAGACAACGCCGCAGGAAAAGGGATAGTCAAGATCAACGGGGATATGTGGAGGGCATTTTCAAAAGAAGATTCTCAGGTGATAGAGAAAGGTGAAAAGGTGAAGATCTTAAAAGTCGAAGGGGCACACTTGGTTGTGGAGAAGCTGGAGGTGGAAAGGTGAAGTTCTTCTATAACTTGAAGAGATTCGAGGAAGGAGAATACGTAGTTTTGATGCTTGAAGAGGGGGGAAAGGTCGGGACCGGAGCGGTAATCCCGGAGAGAAGAGAGGGGGAAAATTACAAAACGGTTATGGGGATTGTTGAGGAGTACAGGCATGTCGTGGAGACTGCAAAGCCTCAGCAGTTTGCGTCTATCTCCTTTTATCTGAGAAGAGTCTTTCCGAACCACCCGAAAGTGACCTTCGCGATATCTGCTGCGGCTTTGGAGCTTTTTTCAAAACTGGAGGGTATGGATATAGAGGAAGCTTTATCATGCCATGACTTGAAAAAACCGATCAGGTTGAGAAATTGGAAAGGCGAAATTCTCCTTGCAGAGAAAACGGGGGGAGTATTTGAGACTTTGTCTCTGGCTTCCCAAAATTCAGCACTCTCTGTCAGAAGATATCCAAATGGTGAGATGGAAGAAGTCCTACTCAACCTTTCGAGGTACTTTGCCGGTTATGTTCTTGAAAAGTGGTGAAAATTTTGCGATGAAAGTGAGAGAGTTTTATACTCCTTTTCAAAAGGTGATGGGAGGGATGAGTTGTGGATTTGAGAACGAGTATAGCCGGGATAGAGCTCAAAAATCCAGTGATGCCAGCCTCTGGACCACTCGTTGGTGATGACGAGAAGATACTGTACATCGAGAGACTCGGAGTTGGTGGAATAGTTACAAAGACGATATCCACAAGAGCTGCGGAGGTTCCAAGACCGTGTATAGGTGCAGGTACGAGCTATGTGATGAACGCGGAGCTCTGGAGTGAGCTCCCACCGGAGAAGTGGATAAACGAGATACTCCCAAGACTCAAGAAGGAACTCAAAGTCCCCCTGATAGTGAGTGTTGGATACGCGAAAGAAGACATGGAGCAGCTAATACCAGAGCTTAACAAATTCGCCGACGGTTTCGAGGTTTCAACTCACTACGTTGGGAAGGATCTGTCGGTTATCGGAGAGATAGTAGCCACAATAAGAAAGAACACCGAAAAGCCGATATTCATGAAAATGAGCCCTCACATACCAGACAGGGTGGGCTTCGCTAAAGTTGCGAGGGATAACGGTGCGAACGGTGTCGTAGCGATAAACTCCCTCGGACCGACCTTGAGAATAGATCCCGGAAAAAGACAAATAGTCTTTGGCGGTAAAGACGGATACGTCTGGGTGAGCGGCCCTTACATAAAACCACTGGCCCTTGCAATAGTTTACGAGATTAGCCACGCTGTTGAGGGGATAGACGTGATAGGTGTTGGAGGAATAGCCACTGCTGATGACGTGGTGGAGTTCCTACTCGCTGGTGCAAAGGCGGTCCAGCTCCTTTCGTCTGCTCTCATACAGGGAAAGGACATCTACAAGAGGATAGTGAACTCGCTTCCAAGAGCACTTGAGAAGTACGGTTTCAGTTCTGTTCAGGAAGTCGTAGAAACAGAGCTTGAGTGGAACGTGAAATACGAACCAGATCATCCAAAAGTGGATCTCGACAAGTGTACGTTCTGTAAGGTTTGTGAATGGGTATGTCCCTACTGGGCGATATGG
>JALVXE010000024.1:3593-4370 GCA_027038385.1 Thermotogaceae bacterium | reverse complement strand
GCTCAGGAGATACAAACGGAAGAGTACGGAAACGGCCTTGAGGGAGTCCTCAAAGTTAGATCTTCTGACCTTTACGGAATACTCAACGGAATCGATCCTAAGATGTACGACGAACTCTTGAAGAAGGTTGGATACAAACCGTTCAACCTGAAGAACTTGGAAGCGAAAAGAGAGAACAAAAAACTCCTCAGAGAGGAGATGAACCTCTCGGAGAGCGATTCTCCGATAATCGGGATGATCACAAGGCTCGTCGATCAGAAGGGGCTCGATCTCGTTTATGAGATATCCGACTACGTGGTTCTTCTTGGAGCACAGCTCGTTGTCCTTGGAACGGGAGATCCCAAGTATGAGGATATGTTCAAGAACATGGAAAAGAAATATCCAGGTAAAGTGAAAGCAAACATAACGTTCAACAACGAGCTCGCCGCGAAGATCTACGCCTCATCCGATATGTTTCTCATGCCATCGAGGTACGAACCTTGTGGACTCGGTCAGATGTTCGCGATGAGATACGGAACCTCCCCGATCGTCAGGTACACCGGAGGACTCGCGGACTCTGTGAAAGAATACGATTCGGAGAGCGGCGAGGGAACTGGATTTGGGTTCAAACCCTATGATTCGGCTCATCTGTTGAAGGCTATCGCAAGAGCGGTTTTCTTCTACAACCAGCCGGAGCACTGGGACAGAATCGTGAAGAACGCCATGAGCCAGGATTTCAGCTGGAATAGATCTGCAGGGGAGTACTTAAAGCTCTACAAGCTGGCTCTCTCAAAAGTC
>JALVXE010000024.1:0-3583 GCA_027038385.1 Thermotogaceae bacterium | reverse complement strand
CCCGAATTGAGAAAGGACCCGGTTATAAAGAGATGGGTGATAATAGCTACCGAAAGAGCTAAGAGACCTCACGATTTCAAAAGAGAAAAAGAGGAGATAAAGGCTGGATTTTGCCCGTTTGATTACGGCAACGAACATACAACGCCTCCTGAGATAA
This sequence comes from Thermotogaceae bacterium, assembly GCA_027038385.1. Classification (GTDB taxonomy): domain Bacteria; phylum Thermotogota; class Thermotogae; order Thermotogales; family Thermotogaceae; genus WGAO01. Next base: position 3,426 of record JALVXE010000024.1, on the reverse strand, counting down.
TGGCGTTCAGACCACCTGATACCGAACCCAACACACCCGGTTGGTGGGTCAGGGTCGTCCCGAACAAGTTCCCAGCCCTCAATCCGGATCTCGAGCTCGAAAGATACGGAGTCGGAATGTACGATGCTATGACGGGATTTGGAAGACATGAGGTGATAATAGAAACTCCCGATCACTTTGCAACACTCGCCACGCTGGAATACAAGCAAGTGGAGGAAGTTATCTGGGCTTACAAGCTTAGGTACAACGACCTTGCAAAAGACGAGAGACTCAAGTACATCCTGATATTCAAAAACCATGGAAGAGATGCTGGAGCTTCGCTTCAGCATACTCACAGTCAGCTCATAGCCCTTCCTATAGTTCCAAAGAGAGTGGAAGAAGAGCTTCAGGGATCCAAAGAGTATTACGATTACAAGGAGAGATGTGTCTTCTGTGACATGATAAGGGAAGAGAAAAGAGATAAAGAGAGAGTAGTCGAGGAAAACGACCACTTCATAGCTTTCGAACCATTCGCATCGAGGTTTCCATTCGAGACATGGATACTTCCAAAGAAGCACAGCCACGATTTCGGAAGTATAACGGAGGAGGAGATCAAATCACTCGCGAGAATTCTCAAAAATTCCCTTTACAGGATATACACCGCTCTTGATAACCCTCCATACAACATGATGATACACACCGCTCCAACGAGTGGAGAAGGCAAAAACTATTATCACTGGCACATAGAGATAGTCCCAAGACTGACGAAAGTCGCGGGATTTGAATGGGGTTCCGGGTTTTACATAAATCCAACTCCCCCTGAGAACGCCGCGAAGTTTCTCAGGGAAACTGAGATAAAGGAGGAGTGATCGTTGTGGAAGTTCTAAAAGTCAGTTCGAATTCCAACCCCAACAAAGTAGCAGGGGCGATAGCTGGTGCCGTTGGAAAGAACGGTAAAGTTGAGATCCAGGCCATAGGTGCTGGAGCGGTGAACCAGGCCGTGAAGGCCATAGCCATAGCGAGGAGATTCGTCGCCGAGAACGGTGGAGATCTCTACATGGTTCCAGGATTCATAGACGTCGTAATAGAAGGTCAAAGAAGGACAGGTGTGTCAATTAAGGTATTCCTCTCGGAGGGAAAGTTAACTGAGGAGTGATGGACCGCGCACTGGAGGAGATAGTCAGCGCCTGCTTGATCGACAGTAGAATAAGGGATTTAGTCGAAAATATAGCTACTATGGACAATGAGAAGAGAAATGAATTTAAAAAGAAGATGAACATCTACTTCGCTGGAAGATCAGCGGAGGAGGATGTTCAAGCTTATAGGTTTTACAAGCTGGTCTTAGAGAAATACGACGAGATACTGGAGGAGGTGAGAAAACGTGAGGGAAGTGAGAGGGGAGGGACTCCCTGAGCCTGTTGGAGCTTATTCAACAGCAGTTGTATCGAATGGATTCGTGTTCTTATCCGGGCAAATTCCTTTAAAGGATGGTCAGATATACCGAGGAGAGTTCAAAGAGCAGGTTAGAATAGTCCTTGAAAACATCAAGAAAATCCTAGAAGCAGCTGGATCCTCGATGGATAAAGTCGTGAAAGTCACGATATTCATAAGGAACATGGAGAGATTTGCAGAGCTCAACGAAGTCTATTCCGAGTACTTCAAAAATCCCTATCCAGCAAGGGCCGTTGTAGAGGTTTCAAGACTTCCGAAGGACGTGGATGTAGAGATAGAGATGATAGCGGAGGTGAAATGATGAAAAAAATCCTGATAATTTCCACAACACTCCTGACCATAGTGGCTTTCTCCGCACTCCTAGATCATCTCCCGCAGAACTACACAAGTTTCGTCTACATAAGTGACGTTCAGAAGCTCTACAACACGTTTAAAAAGCTACCTCTTGGAAACGCCGTTATGAACGATTTGGGTCTTGAAGCTATGATATCCTCGATGCTTGAGACCTACGAAATCGATCCGAACTCCTTGAGCAAAGTTAAAGAAGCCCTAGTCGTTGCAAACGGAGAGCTTCCTGGGTTTGTATTCGCGATCGGCCCTATAGAAAAGGCCCAGGACCTTTCCTACCTTCTTCAAAACACACTGCAAAGCTTGTACGAAGGCCAGAAGATCAACATCAAGGTGGACAACATGGGAAACTATCTGGTTGTTTACAGCAACGATGATTTCTTCAACGAATTTTTGAAAGGTGGAGGGAAATACGAAGACGATCCGATATTCCACAAAGCCGGTGCTGTTGGAATTGGATACTCAAAGTACAACGATGTCAAATCCTTCTCCGTGATCTACACCACGAAAAGCTCTATAGAATCCGAGATGAAAGTCGTATCGAAAGAAGCCACAGAGTACTTGAAACCCTACAAGAAGCTCTCTCCAAACGATCTTTTGAAAGGCGATGTTCTCATAGTATTGAACGCGAAGAACGTAAAAGGGCTCGTCAACAAGATCGAAGAGATATCTGGTCAGCAGTTTCTCAAAAAGGACGAGAAGGAGAACCTGCCAGAGAGTGGATACGTCGTTGCTGGGATCGATATAAACGATATCATATCATCTTCTATAGAAGAAGCGATGTCCGGATCTACCAACACAACCGTTGAAACCGTACCAAACGCGTTGGTTAAGATATCATCCAGCACTCCTATAGAAGATGAGGCCGAAAAGAACTGCGAGAAAATAGCTGCTCACAAGTACAAGTGTGAAGACACCGTCTGGAAATTCATAGATCCGAAGACGGCCATCATGAGCATGGGAAAGAAAAAACCATCTGGAGACGCGGTGAAGTTCTTCAAGGAAGTGCAGAATGGAAACGAATTCCTGGTGGTAGCCTGGGACATGTCAGGTGCTTTGAAATCACTTGGACTCGATATGAACTCCTACCTGATGATCAGGGGCTGGCTTGAAAAGGGGATAGTCAGGTTACACGCACAGCTCAAATGAGGGAGGCGAAAGCCTCCCTTTTCATATCTTCACCACCTTCGTCAGGTGTCTGGGTTTTTCCACGTCTATTCCTTTTCTCTTGGCTATCTCAAGTCCAAGAAACTGAGCGAAGATGGTCTGAACGAAAGAATCCTCAAAATTTCCTGACAGCCTCTTTCTCAAGATCACCTTTCCCCCATAAGACTCGAGTTCATCCGCTAGCTTTTTCTCTTCTTCTCCGTCACCGTATATAACTACGTTCAATCCATCTTCGACGAGAGATTTAGGGCCGTGCCTGTACTCGAAAGTCGACAGAGCCTCAACAACTGTCAAGGACATCTCTTCAAGCTTTAAAGCAGCTTCTCTTGCAACTCCTTCGTAAGATCCAACTCCCAAAAACACGTACCTGTCTCCACCTGAAAAATCAGCTGCGGCTTCTTCGGATTCTCTCATGATATCTTCAAGATCATTTAGCAACTTCTCGTAAATACGCGATTTATCAACTCCAACCACCTTCTC
>JALVXE010000023.1:3097-17639 GCA_027038385.1 Thermotogaceae bacterium | reverse complement strand
CTGGAGCATCGGATTTCTCTCATCACCCCTCCAATAGGCCCCGGCAAGTGACAACAGTTTGAAATGCTTTACCTTTCCAGTGGATGGAAGATGGGGTCCACGACAGAGATCGACGAACTCTCCTTGCCTGTAGAAGGACACTTTGTCATCTTCTATGTCTTTTATCAGCTCCACCTTGTAGGTTTGCCCCTTCTCCTCCATGAACTTTATCGCTTCATCTTTCGGGAGTTCAAACCTCTCTATTGGGAGATCTTCCTTTATTATTTCCTTCATTATCTCCTCTATCTTTGGGAGGTCTTCTTCCGTTATCCTCTCTCCTTCGATCTCGAAATCGTAGTAAAAACCGTTTTCTATGACTGGGCCAATTCCAAGTTTGACTTTGTCTGCACCGAAATACCTCATCACGGCCTGTGCCATTATGTGTGACATCGTGTGTCGGTATATCTCTGGTGCTTTTTCATCATCCATCGTGACTATCCTGACCTTTGCGTCGAAATCCACAGGTCTATTCAGGTCCCAAAGCTGACCATTCACTTCAGCGCCTATGGCTTTTCTAAACAGACCTTCAGATACCTCCTTGGCTATCTCTGCAGGAGTGACGCTCCCTTCGTATTCTTTAACCGTCCCATCGGGAAGCGTTATCTTCACCATCTTCACACCTCCTCGCCGGTATATTACAGCTAAGATCGAGTTTTTCCAAGGTTTGAGAAGTTGGGGATATGGGATTTGTTACAAAATTGTTAACATACTTGACTCTTATTATATGGAAATTCTATTATATTAGAAAGTTAATTGATACGTAATTTGACATGTATATAAATAGGACTTTGAAAATACGTATATAGAAGAGAGGTGATGGAAATGAGCGAAAATTTGGAACTCGAGGGAGATTTAAACCTCGACCAGTTCATAAGCAGGGATTGGATACTCACGAACGAAGAAACAATCAAAGAGCTTTCGCAGTTTTATTCGGTCTTTTCAAATCCTACGAGGTTGAGGATCATGATGATGTTGCTGAAAAAGAAAAGATGTGTAGGGGAAATAGCAGATATCCTGCAGCTGGATCAGTCCACTGTGTCATCGCACCTGAAGATACTCCGGCATCTGAGGCTCGTCAAAACCAAGAGAAAGGGTAGGTTCGTGAGATACAGCATTCAGAACAAGCATGTTAGAAATGTTCTGAGAGAAGGTTTAAAGCACGTTTTAAAAATCAACAAGTGAGGAGGTGGCTCTCATGGGTTGGAAAGGCTGGACCATTTTGATTCTGTCGATTTGGCTTATCATAGCCTCGTTCATACCTGCTATCATAGGAAGCAAAGCGGCTAACCTTGCAGACTTTCTCATCGTTGGACTCGTGATCCTCATAGCCGGTATATTCATGCTCAAGACCTCGAAAATTGGCGGTTGGATTGAGCTGATCGTCGGAATTTGGCTCGTCATATCCGCATTCATATCACCGATCATCGGATCGAAGGTCGGGGCTCTTGTGAACGGACTCATATTCGGAATCATCGCTCTGATATTCGCCTTCTTCGACAAAAAGAAATCTTACTCTTGATCGACCCGAAAAAGTGAAGAAGGGGGCTCTCGGCCCCCTTTTTCGTTATACCCTTGACTTTCGTTTTGATTTTCTTATGAGTTCCAAGAGTTTTGGCTTCAGGAGAGCTTTCTTGGCTGGGGATATTCTGTCTATGAAGAGTATCCCGTCTAAATGATCGTACTCGTGCTGAAAGACCCTTGCCTGGTAATCTTTGAACTCTCTTTCAACCCACTCTCCCTCCTCGTTTTGAAACCTAGTCTTTATCCAAACTGACCTTTCCACATCCTCGAATATCTCCGGCAATGAAAGGCATCCTTCTTCCTCAATAGCTTTCTCTTCGCTCTTCTCAAGGATCTCTGGATTTATCACCTTTATCGGTCCTTCCCCGTAGTCCATGACGAACATCCTCAAAGATAATCCCACTTGCGGTGCGGCGAGTCCCACACCGTCTCCCATGTACATCGTTTCTATCATTTCTTCCAGTATCTCGTCTAGGTTTTCATCTATAACCTCGACTTTTTTAGCCTTCTGCCTGAGAATTGGATCTCCGTAGAGCCTTATCCTCATCATCCTCCGATCCCTCCAACCATACAAGTCTACCATAAAGCGGTCCGGCGGTTATCTTGTTAACCTTCACATCCGCGAACTTCCCTACCATGTTTTCGTTCCCTTCGAACGCTATTATCTTGTTTCTTATGTCTCTTCCGTACATGAGACTGCTTTTAGAACGCGCTTCCACTATTATCCTGACGACTTTTCCCCTGTATGATTCGTTTATTCTTCTGTTTATCGACTTTTGGATCTCAAGAAGCTCCTGAAATCTCCTCACCTTCTCTTCATGTGAAACATCATCTTCGTAGTTTTTGTAAGCCAACGTTCCCTCGCGTGGAGAGTATATGGCCAGGTTGACCCTTTCGAATTTCACTTCCTCAACGAGTCTTATCGTCTCTTTGAAATCCTCCTCACTCTCTCCGGGAAATCCTACGATTATGTCGGTACTTATGGAGACATCTTTCACCTTGCTCCTTATCTTATCGATTAGGTTCAAGTACTCTTCCCTTGTGTACCTTCTTCTCATTCTCTCGAGTATCCTGTCTGAACCAGCTTGAACTGGAAGATGAAAGTTCTTTGAAATCTTCTCGCTTGATGCAACGACATCGATCAGCTCGTCCGTGACATCTGACGGGTAAGAGGTCAGAAACCATATTCTGTCGAGACCTTCTATATCTTTCGATATGTCCAGCAGCCTTGCCAATGATGTCCCATCTCCCAGATCCTTCCCGTAAGCGTCCACGTTTTGTCCAAGGAACGTGATTTCCCTAACGCCCCTTTCAACGAGACTTTCGACTTCCCTTAAAACATCGTCCATCGGCCGACTCTTTTCCCTGCCGCGTGTGTAGGGAACTATGCAATAAGAGCAGAATCTATCACATCCGTAGATTATCGTGACCCACGCATGGTGCGATGATATGATCCTCGGAGTCTGAGAGGTTATCTCATCTATGTGATCTTCAAAGTACGTGAATTTCTCTCCTTTAAGGGCTCTTTCAACTAACTCCCCTATCCTCGAGTAGCTCCTCGTCCCGAACACGAAATCGACGCCTTTCGAAAGGAGCCTTTCCCTTTCTTTTTCCGCCAGGCATCCTCCAACACCGATTATCATCTTCTTTTTCTTTCTGATATGTTGTATCTCTCCAAGCTTTCCGTAGAATTTCTCTTCGGCTTTCTTTCTGACAGCACACGTATTCACCAGAGCTATATCAGCAGTTTCAAGATCGTCCACTATCTCATGTCCACACTCTCTCAATATTCCCATCATGTATAGGGAATCGTTCTCGTTCATCTGACAACCATAGGTCTTTACGTATATCCTCACGTGATCCCTCCCGTTCTAAGGGAGTATAGCATTTAGGAGAGCCGAATTAAAGGAAGGATAATCTGGTGGAGGCGGGGGGATTCGAACCCCCGTCCGAGGATGGATCACCCCGGGCCTCTCCGGGCGCAGCCCGTGTTTTCTCTCTCGCCGTTCCGCGCCCACGGGCAGGCTCGGATGCGGCAAAGCCTCCTGAAATCTCACTCTCTTCCTCGGAGGCGAAGGAAGAGAGCAAAGGCCGGCTCTATCACGCCCTCTCCCAGAGCCCGGCCAAACTCCGGGGAGGACGGCTGCCTATCCTATATTAGGCAGCGACAGGCATAGCTTCGTTGGCACTTCTTGAATGCCCCATCTTTTTTGCGAGGAGATGGGGAGAACCTCGACCCGCTTCCCGGGGATCACCATCCCCGTCGAGACCGTTCGCCCCCATTTCACAGACCCATTTCTAAGGACGGATGAAACCACCCGATGGTTCAAACTTTCACTTCAACGTGTACAGTGTGCTTGTTGCAATGTGGGCAGTATTTCCTGAGCTGCATCTTGGATCTCTTGTCTTTTCTCTTGGTGGAGTAGTAGTTTATCCTTCCGCACTCCTGACATTTGAAACCAATCTTTATCCTCGGCACAGCTTATTCCTCCCTTTATCAAAATAAATGGTGGTGGGGGGAGGATTTGAACCTCCGAAGGCGTTCTGCCAGCGGATTTACAGTCCGCCCCCTTTGGCCACTCGGGCACCCCACCACGTTGGAGCCAGCGGTGGGACTCGAACCCACAACCTGCTGATTACAAATCAGCCGCTCTGCCGATTGAGCTACGCTGGCACTGGTGCTATATTCTACATATCGAGGTCAAGGATTTCAAGAAGTCAAAAGCCTGTTTATCACCCAAGCGACCTCGGATCGAGTGCATCTCTCAAAGCGTCCCCAACGAAGTTGAAAGACAGAACCGTGAAGAATATGAACGCGCCCGGTATGAGTAGCCAGGGAGCGTGTTGCATTACGTAAACATCCTGTGCTTGAGCGAGCATCAACCCCCAACTCGCATCCGGTTCCCTTATTCCGAGTCCAAGATAGCTTAAGCTGGCCTCGCCTAGTATGTATCCGGGGATTCTCAACGTAGCGGCGACTATTAGAAAGCTCGTGGTGTTTGGAAGAACGTGTCTCATGAGAACTTTGCTGTCTGGGAGCCCGATGGCTATCGCTGCCTCGACGAACTCCCTTCTCCTTATTGAGAGAACCATTCCTCTTATCACCCTACTCGTTCCAGCCCAGCCTATGAACGACAGTATGAAGACGAGTAGCATGTATATCTGAGTTGATGGTATGTCCATTGGAAGGAGTGCTCTCAACATTATCAGCAGGTAGAATCCGGGTATCGACATTATTATCTCGGCCGTTCTCATCATGAATTCGTCGATGAGTCCTCCGTAGTATCCGGATATTCCTCCGAACACTAATGCGAGCCCGAAGGTTATAACCATACCTATGATACCTATTGATAGGGATATTCTCGACGCAAAGACTATCCTTGACCACACATCTCTACCAAACTGATCTGCTCCCATTATGAATATCTTCACGTAGGGGTTGTCGTCGGGATTCTCAACACCGAAAAGGTGCAACCTCGATGGGAACAGCCACAAGAATTTTCCTTCCCAACTTCTTATGAAGAACCTCACCTTGTATATCTTGTAATCGTAATCCTTCACACCTTTTCCGTTGAGGACGATCGATTTCACGGTCTCTAGTCTGTACTTCTTGAACGCCATCTCGCCCAGCTTCGGGTATGAAAAGCTGATCTCACCAACACCAACTATGTTTGCCGCGACCGACTCGAGAATGCTCTTGGCGGAGGATATGTCTTTCAAACCATCGAGGATTCTCTTGTAGTAGTAATACACCGATCTTCCCATCCTCAGGTATCTCAGACTTCCCCTGGCGCTCATGATGATCGAATCCAGCTCTGAATTCACGCTCTCTGTGGAGAACTTCATTTTCTCCGCCTTGTTTACGAAATCTTCAAGAGCTGACTGGATCTTCTTCATCTGCTCTTTGCTGGGTCTTCTTCCAGGTCTTGCGAACTTCCCTAGAATCTTCTGAAGGTTTTCGTAAACCTCTCTGAGCGAGGACACCTTTTTGTAGTCCTCTATCCTCGATTTGAAATTCGGGTCGTCTATCAGACCAAAGTTCACGAGCATGTTGGCTATCGCCATGGTTTCCCCAGGCATGTACCTCGATCCGAACATCTCAGACCTCATTAGATTTGTGAGACATTCCCTTATAATACCCTCTGCCTTTCTTTCCTCGTATTTCATCTCTTTCACCATTTTCTCAAGTCTGAGGTTACACACGTCTATGTAATCGCTCACTCCACTTGCGAGAAGGTCTATCGTATTCTCTATGTACTGCTTCTTGTCACTTGCCTTTTCATAACCATTCACGATTAAGTTAACCGCTTCCCTTCCCATCGAATAGAATTCCTCTCTGACCATATCTCTCATCACGGATTCACTTTCTCCAGCACTCTTCAATCTTGTGAGCTTCGCAGAGAGTTCTTCCAGTTTCTTCTTGACATCAACTCCGATTTTGACGAGATTCTTAGAATTCAAAACTATCCTGTTTATCGCCATCTCGTCACCGTTTATCAGAGCGTCTATGTATCCTTTATCGAGAGATCTGTTGAAGTCTGCTAGAACCATCTTCTCAACTTCCGCTCCAACTTCTCTTAGTCTTTCAGTGCTTCCTTCTCCTTCTTTCAGGGGCTTTAATACAGATTCCATCCATTTTCTGACTCCTTCGACCACCTTGTTTTTGAATTCATCAACCTTGATGTTCTTTGAGACTGTCCTTGCCCACTTAACGTCAATCTTCTCCAACTTCTCGTCGAGCCAGAGCTTGTCTATGTTGGATTCGCTCTTAACGATCGATCTCAGCCTTTTGGAGAAGTCCCCGAAGTTTGACAAAACGGCGGTCTTAGCCGTCGGGGAGTTCAGGTCTATCCTTATGGTGCCCTTCTTCAACAAGCCGTCGTTGTATCCTATGAGAAGTCTCTTTGTGTATTCCTTCTCGAACGGAAGTTCGTATCTCTTTCCATCTTTCGTCGTCAGTCCTATGCTCTTGTCTATGGTGAATTCGAAGTAAACTTCCTCACCGTTTTTTCTGTTGAACTTCAACGTCTTGTTCCCTATCTTTGCGATGCCGTTATTTATCTCGTACTTTCCGTCGTTCGTATATATGTCCTTTGGAAAGAGCATCTCGTAAAACTTTCTTTCACTCGTGAATTTATCTATAAAGCTTACAGATGGGAGAACGTACATCCCCACAAAGTGGCCCTTGTACTTGAAATGTATAGGCGTTGGTGGAGCATAAGAATGGATGAGCGACTGCTCATAAGGGTTGTGCGGTGATAGAAAATCCGCAAAAATGGCTATGAGATACATGACCACGAGCACCCACAGTCCAAACATTCCAAGCTTGTGCTTCTTGAACGCTCTCCAAATTAATTGCCTTCTTGAAAGATACGTTTCTTCAAACTCTACTTCTGTGAGCTTTTTCTTGTCCTCAGCCACGTATCTCACCTCACTCAAGTCTCACTCTTGGATCAACGGCTGCCAGGAGTATGTCGGCTATGAGGTTTCCTATGACGAGCATCACCGCCGAGATCATAGCACTTGCCATGACTAGATAAACATCCTGTTGTATTAGGGCTTGATAGACAAGTCTACCCATGCCAGGCCAGGCGAATATGTTCTCAATTATGACCGCTCCTCCAAGCAGCCCGGATATGCTGTAACCGAGGAAGGTTATCATGGGGTTTATCGCATTTCTCAAGGCGTGTTTGTATATGACCTTTCTTTCAGGAAGCCCTTTGGCTCTGGCAAAAGTTACGTAGTCTTCGTTCAGAACGTCAAGGAGTGAACCTCTCATGTACCTCATGAGGGTTGCAAACCCACCGAACCCGAGTGCTATCGTCGGGAGGATTAGATGCCACATTATATCCTTGAACCTCTCGCCGGCACTCATCTGACTATGGTTTATGGAAACCATGCCGCTTATCGGGAACCAGCCCGTGTTCGCGGCTATGTAAAGTAGAAGGAGTGCCAAGAAGAAACCCGGTATCGCTATACCGCTGAATGCGACCACGGTCAAGATCTTGTCCCATATGGAGTACTTCTTCAGCGCGGAGAACACCCCCGTTATTATCCCGAGTGTCCAGGAGAAAAAGAACGAAGACAGAGATAGTATCACCGTAGCAAATACTCTTCCCCATATGAGCTTTGAGACCGGTTGGCGGTAGTAGAAGGAGTATCCGAAGTTCCCCGTGAGTATATCTTTAAGCCATATCCCGTATTGAACTATTGGAGGCTTATCGAGACCGAGTTCCTTTTCGAGAGATTCAAGAAACTGTGGCGATACAGAAGGATCCATCCTGTACTGATCCAGAAAATCACCGGGGGCAGCCCACATTATCATGAAGACCAGAAACGAAATGACGAAAAGTTCAGGAATCATTATTATCAATCTTCTGATTATGTATTTGAGCACACTCTCACCCCTAGGTTGCAAAAAAATTTAAAGGGGAGGGAGATCCCTCCCCGCTTGATCACTTCTCTTTCCAGATCCAGTCCATGTTCCAAGTGACTATTCCACCCATCGATGTTGGATCTACGTTGTGGAGCTTATTCGTGTAAGCGTAGAGGAAGAGTTGCTGCACCGTGTAAATGAGAGGCAGATGTTCGGAGACGAGCTCCTGGAACCTGCTGAACATATCCTTGACGAGTGGTATATCGTCTTTTGAAGCGAAGTTGACGTTCTCCTGGAATATCTCGTCGATCTCCTTTTCCCAGTCCGGTGAGTAGTAGTCTTTCGGGTCAACGAAGCTCTTGACATCCGGGTTGTAGTTCCAGAAGTGGAGTGCTCCTTTGATCTTCCAAACGTTGGCTCCACCCTGTGGTTCGTCTCCTCCGGTGAGCCCTATTATAACGGCTTCCCACTTTCCGTTGACTACCAGCTTCTGGACGAGTGTGTTGAAGTCTATCGGCGAGAAAGTGACCTCCATTCCGAGTTTCTTGAGGTTCTCGACGAGTATGTTTCCTATACCTTCCCTAACCTTGTTACCAGCGTTCGTCGTGAGTATGAACTTGACGACGTTCCCATCTTTGTCAACGAGCTTTCCATCGGCGTTCCAGCTGAATCCACCGAGAACGAGCATCGTCTTAGCCTTGTCGAGGCTGTATTCGTACTTCGTGAGAACCTTTTCGTTGTACCACTCTTTGGCGGCAGCGCTTATCGGTCCCCACTGCTCGACGGCGAGCCCATTGTAGAGGGTGTCTATGATTCTCTTTTTGTCGAGCGCATATGCGACAGCCTTTCTGAAGTACTCATTTCTGAACCATTTCCTCTTTATCGGATCCGGACAGTTCCAGTTGAACGTTACGAACTGCGTACCAAAGGTTGGCCCTCCAGTTCCGACGATCCATCCTTTTTCCTTGGCCTTGGCTTTGAAATCGGCGTATTCGGTCCCTCGTGGTGCGTATACATCGATCTCTCCGTTCTCAAAGGCGAGTCTCATGGCATCGGTGTTGGGTATGATCTTGTATATGACCTCATCAAGGTACGGAAGCTGCTTACCATCTGCGTCTTTCTTCCAGTAGTACGGATTGCGAACGAGCTTGACGTATTCGGCTTCCTTGTACTCGACAGGTATGAATGGACCGAGTCCTACTATCTCGTGTTTGTTTATAGCGTCGACTCCCCAGATCTCTTTGAACTTCTTCCCCTCTTTGAGGTACTTCTCTATGACATGCTTCGGCCATATCGGGGTTCCTCCAATGTACCTCCAGGCGAGCCTGTACGGGTAGTTGAACTCAACCTTGACTGTGTAATCATCGATCTTGTAAGCCTTTGGCCAGTTGTCAGCTGGGAAGAGATCCTGGAAGTCGTTTGGTATCTTCTTGTTGAAATATATGTTGTTTATCGTGTACACGACATCATCTGCTGTGAACGGCTGTCCGTCGCTCCACTTGACCCCTTTTCTCAGATACCAATAGAGAATCATCTTCCCATCTGGTTTTACTTCGATCTTCCAGCTTGTGGCGAGTGCCGGGTACCAGAGCCCATGGTTGTCTCTTTCGACCATACTAGCCATGAAGCGATTTATGATCTGTGTGGAGCTGGTTTCCTGAGCGACGATGTCGTTCAGAGTCTTTGGCCCGTTCAGAGTTCCTAAAACGAGTGTTCCACCTCTTTTGCCATGCGCGTTCGCTCCCAGATACTTGTCGCTGGCCGCATAAGGCGGAAGCGCTATCAAAGATGCCACAAGAGCGAGCGCGAGAGCCGCCACCAAGAGTTTTCTCATGAACCCCACCTCCTTTAAGATTTTTCAACCAAGAAACAGGCGACGTAATGGTTTTCCTTCACCTCGATCAGCTCTGGATATTGTACATCACATTTTCCTTCAATTGCCCAGGGGCATCTTGGATGGAAGAAGCAACCCATTGGCCTGTTTATAGGACTTGGAACGCCTCCTTTGAGTATCAGCCTCTTCCTTTTCCTCTCGACTTTCGGGTCCGGAATAGGAACTGCAGACAGAAGAGCTTTTGTGTATGGATGTATCGGGTTGTTGAATATCTCCTCTGTATCCCCCATCTCTACTATCCTTCCCAAATACATGACAGCCACCTTCTCCGATATGAACCTCACGAGTCCAAGATCATGTGATATAAACAGATATGTGAAGTTATAACTTTTCTGAAGATCCAGAAACAGGTTTATTATCTGAGCCTGAACCGAAACGTCCAGAGCGGAGGTCGGTTCATCCAGTATAACTATCCTCGGGTTTATAGATATCGCCCTCGCTATCGCTATCCTCTGTCGTTGCCCCCCAGAGAACTGGTGTGGATATCTGTCTAGGTGATAGACCTTGAGGCCGACCTGCTTCAAGAGATCTCCTGCCATGTCGTAAGCCTCTTTCTTCGTCTTGGCTATTCCGTGAAAGAGAATAGGTTCTGTTATTATCTCCCCAACCGTCATCCTAGGGTTGAGTGAGCTCATCGGATCTTGGAAGACTATCTGCATGTTCCGCCTGAAGGATAACCTCTTTTTCTTTATATCCCCTTCTCTCAGATCCCTCGTTATCTCCTTCATCATCTCGGATAGGAATTTGTCAGGTCCCAACTTTTCAAACTTCTCGAAGAGCTCCTTTTCATCGTCCGGTAAGGACTCCTTTCCACCGTTTTCCAGGACAGCTTTAAACCTCTTTATGTAGTCTTGCACTATGAAATCCCTTATCTCGCGGTTGCTCATGAAGAGAAATGTCGTATCTTTCCCGTCTACGTATATCCTCCCTCCAGTGGGCTGATGGAGCCTCAGTATGGTCTTAGCGGTTGTAGTCTTACCACAGCCGGATTCTCCGACAATTGCGAAAGTCTTTCCCTCCTCGACGGCAAAGGATACATCGTCGACAGCTTTAACCCAACCGACAGTTCTCTTGATTAGGAACCCCTTTCTTATCGGGAAGTGCTTCTTCAGATGTCTAACTTCTAGTATCGTGCCTATTTTTCACTACCTCCTTCGCCCTGAAAATCCGGGATTATTTTATATCATTGTTTCGATTTTGCAAAGAAGAACCAAGAATCTACAATATGGTTTTGAGATAACTTAAAATATCGAGGAGGAGGTGTGATGTTGAAAGCCATAGTACTGTGTGCAGGAAAGGGAACGAGATTGAGACCTCTGACCCATACCACGGCAAAACATCTGATACCCGTCGCCAACAGACCGGTGATATCTTACACGCTGGAGACGATAAGGAGCGCCGGAATAAGCGACGTAGCACTTGTGGTGTCCCCAACCAACAGGGATGAGTTTGAAAGGGTTATCGGAGATGGTTCGAAATTCGGCATGAGGATAAGCTACGTGGTTCAGGAAGAACCGAAAGGACTCGCACATGCCGTATGGGTTGCGAAAGATTTTCTCGACGGCGAAGATTTTCTTATGTACCTAGGTGACAACCTGATAATGGAGGATTTGAAGCCATTCGTAGACGATTTCAAGGAAGAAGGTGTGGATGCTTCGATACTCCTCACACCCGTTGAGGACCCTAGAAGGTTTGGTGTGGCCGTGGTCGAAGGAGGAGAGGTGATCAGGGTCGTTGAGAAGCCCAAAGTTCCCCCGAGCAACTTGGCGATAATAGGGGTTTACATGTTCAAGCCCGTTATATTTGAGGGTATAGAGAACATAAAACCTTCATGGAGAGGTGAACTGGAGATAACGGATGCGATAGAGTACCTGATTGAAAGCGGATACAGGGTTAAAGCGCACGTCGTCTACGGCTGGTGGAAGGATACGGGGAAGCCAGAAGATCTCCTCGAGGCCAACCGAAAGGTACTCGAGACTTTGAAAGGAACGTCTATAAAGGGAAACGTAGATGATAAGTCCATTCTACAAGGGAGTGTGGACATAGACGAGGGAAGTATCATAGTGAACTCAGTTGTACGGGGACCGGTCGTGATAGGTAAAAACTCCGTGATAAAGAACTCGTACATTGGACCTTACACTTCCATAGGTGATGGCGTGAGCGTCGATGGATGTGAGATAGAGAACTCGATAGTCATGGAGGAGAGCGTCGTGATGAACATATCGGAGAGGATAGACAGCTCCATACTCGGAAAGAAATCTAGAGTGGTCAAGAGTTCTGAGAAGCCGAGAAGCGTCAAGCTCATCATCGGGGATCTGAGCTCCGTCGAGATCCCCTGAGGAGGCGTGGAATATGCGGCTAGCCTTGTTGATGATCCTTTTACCGGTTTTTTGCCTTGGATTCGATCTTCTCATGTTTTTCGGCTATTCTTACGGGAGTGAGATAAGCGGTTGGACTGTTGGAACTGGTCTGTATCAACAACCTTTTGGAGCGGACATAATGACGACGTTCCAAGTGGGGACTCCTACGAATCTGGCTTTCAACGTGAACGGCTCGATACCGATATTCAAGGTCGGGGATATCAACATAGGCCCAGTAATCGCGTACGTTCACCACAACTTTTCGGGTAAATGGAAGGATTTTTCTTGGGTTGGAGCGGTCGTTGAGAGGTGGACCGATGACTACCACGCGAGGATGGCGCTTCTCTACCCCGTGAACGGGAACTTCGAGTTCTCAAGGGATCTGATGATAGATTTCAGGTACTACCTCAAGCCGCCGAAGGGGTACGTTTTCAAAGATAAATTGCTCTTTGACATCTCGTACATAGGAGGGCTTTTCAGGTTCGGTGTAGGGCTTCTTGAACCCATACCTTGAGATTTGGAGGGGATCGGTTTGATAAGGGATCTGATAAGAGAAAAGATAAAGGGTGCTTTGAAGGATCTCGGTAAGGATTACGAGTTCAAGGTGGAGATTCCACCAGAGGGATTTGGAGATTTTTCTAGCAACGTTGCCATGGTGGGAACGAGACATTTCAAGAGGCCTCCTAGAGAGGTGGCGAAAGATCTCGTTGACAGATTGAGAGGAGAAGAGTTCGAATCCATAGAGATAGCGGGGCCGGGTTTCATAAACTTTCGGGTCTCAAAGGAGCTCCTCCAGAGGGTAGTGAGAGGAGTTTTGGATAAAGGTAGGGAGTTTGGAAAGAAAGATATCGGCCATGGTTTGAAGGTTCAGTTTGAGTATGCGAGTGCGAATCCGAC
Source organism: Thermotogaceae bacterium (assembly GCA_027038385.1). GTDB lineage: Bacteria > Thermotogota > Thermotogae > Thermotogales > Thermotogaceae > WGAO01. The sequence continues at coordinate 4,552 of JALVXE010000023.1, read as the reverse complement.
GGGGCCTCTAACCGTGGCACATGGAAGGCAGATAGTCATCGGCGATACGCTCGTCAAGCTTTACAAGGAGCTTGGCTTTGATGTAGAGAACGAAGTTTATCTGAACGATGCTGGAAGGCAGATCAGCCTCTTAGCGTATTCGCTGTGGGTCAGGTACAACGAGCTTTTCGGGATAGAAAACGAGATACCCGAGGATGGGTACAGAGGAGAGTATTTGGTAGATGTTGCGAGGAAGCTAAAAGATGAGATCGGGGATAAGTACAAGGGAGTATGGAACGATGAGGTGGAAGCTTTCTTCAAAGACTACGCTGTCAACGAGATGCTCAGATGGATGAAGAAAACGTTCGAGAAGATGGGGAGCAGTTTCGATAATTACTTTTCCGAAAGGAGCTTGATCGAGGACGGAACCGTGAACGAGATACTCAAATACTTCAAAGAGAAAAATCTCGTTTATGAGAAGGATGGTGCCCTTTGGCTGAAGGTCTCTGAATTCATAGACGAAGACGATAAAGTCCTCATCAGGAAAGATGGAACGCCTACGTACTTCATGACGGATATAGCCTACCATTACAACAAGAAGATGAGGGGATTCGACAGAGTTTACGATATCTGGGGAAGTGATCACCACGGACATATACCCAGAATGAAAGTCGCTATGAAGGCCCTCGGATTTCCGGATGATTTTTTGACCGTAATACTTCATCAGTTCGTCACACTGAAAAAGGGTGGAAAGAAGCTCAGGATGTCGACGAGGGCTGGAAGGTTTATAACACTAGATGAGCTCTTGGAGGAAGTTGGAGGAGATGCGACGAGGTATTTCTTCGCGAGGATCGATCCGTCAAAACCCCTCGATTTCGACATAGACCTCGCCCTTAAGCAGAGCTCTGACAACCCCGTTTACTACGTCCAGTATGCGCACGCGAGGATATCTTCTCTATTTCGCCAGGCGAAGGAAAAGGGAATCGAATTCAAAAATCTCGAGAACGTAGATCTTCTGTCTAACGATCACGAGAGGGAGGTCATGAAACGACTCGATACGTTTGAAGACGTCCTACTGGAAGCGGCTTTGTACTACTTACCATCTAGGATAACGTCTTACCTGGAAGACCTCGCGCATAGTTTTCACATGTTCTACACGCACAACACTATCCTCGATTCTTCAAACCCAGACCTCTCAAATGCCAGGTTGAACCTCTCGAAGGCCGTTCAAATAGTCATAAGGAAAGGTCTCTCTATACTTGGAGTGAGTGCACCGGAGAGGATGTAGTAAACATTTATGTGAATTTTGCATTTAACATGTTTTAGAAGTAAAATACCACGGAATCCCAGCTGGAGGTGAAAGCTGTGAGCATAAAAGGGACGATGCTCCTCGCAGTTGTCTCTTTTGTAGTGATAATAGGCGTTGCCTTCGTCTTCTTCCAATTTGCGGCGAGCCGGCACGAAAGCGATATGGAG
>JALVXE010000023.1:648-3087 GCA_027038385.1 Thermotogaceae bacterium | reverse complement strand
CTCAAGGGCCCTTGGTAATTTGAAGTATCTGATAGCGAGGAGCGTCAGACAGATGGACGAGTACATGATGACGGGGGACAAGTCTAGCGAGGCTGACTTCAACAACACGATCGATGAGATCTCGAAAAACCTCGACGTGATCGGGAAGACTTTCAAAAATGAGGCGCAGAAAGTTAGAGGTACGATATCGAATGCAAAGCAGGTATCCGAGGAAGTCTTCTCAGGTAAGAAACTGAACGAGAGAGAAATGATGAAGAAAGGAAAGATGGCGGAAGAAACGGTTCTTCAGGAAGTAAGCGATATATACAAAAAGCTCGACGATAGGATCAAAGGCGAGATGAAGATGGGGTACCTTGTAAACATAATCGGAATAATCCTCGCAGGTTCTCTGCTCGTCATGGGTATGTGGATGCTTTCGAGGATTGCAAAGGGATTTGACGAGGTTTTGGCTGCCACCAGGGATTTCTCTCAGATGAACTTCACTAGAAGGGTTAAAAGATCTGGCGTCAAGGAACTTGATGAGATGCTCACGACCATGGAGTTTCTTGCAAACGGATGGAGCATGTTCGTTTCAAGATTCTTGGCCATGGTTAAGATATTGGATGGAACCCTGAGAAAGATGATAGAAAAGGTAGAGGGATTCGTGGATGATACGAACAGGTTGAAGAGCGCTATAGATGGCTTCGTCACAAGCTCTCTTGATGTGGCGGAAGGGATGGAGAACCTGACAACTGAGGTCATGGATATGGTGAACCAGGTTGAGGATGAGATATCCAGCATAGAAAGTGATACCGAGAGAGAGAAAGAGAACGTCGAGAGGATAAAGAGAACTCTTGATAGAGTGGGGGCTATGATGGTCAAGGTTGGAGAGATGGGAAGGATGATGGACGATGTTCAAAACCACGTCAACGAGATGGTTGGTATGAGCAGGGAGATAGGAAATTTCGTGGAGACCGTGACGTCAATAGCGGATCAGACGAACCTCCTAGCACTCAACGCAGCTATAGAAGCCGCTAGGGCTGGAGAAGCCGGGAGGGGTTTTGCGGTGGTCGCGGAAGAGGTAAGAAAGCTCGCCGGTGAGTCGAGAAAAGCTGCGGAGGAGATCTCAGGCGTCATGAAGGACATCGTTCAGAATATAAAGGATTCCAGTGAAGGATTTGACACGCTCAAAGAGGAGTTCGCGAAGATAAGGGAAGAGTTCGAGGACATAAAGGGCGCTTTCGCCGAAAGTGGGGAAAGGCTCGAGGGAATGGCCGATAGCTTGACCGTCATAACGTCGAGGTTGAGAAAATTCCTCGAGATGTTAAAGCAGAGCAGCGAGGACGTCCTATCAGCTTCTGAGAACTCTAAGAGAGTTGCGGAGGACGCTAAGAAGTCCTCGGCGGTCCTCGAGGATATGATAAACACGCTCAAATCGATGGAGAAGTTCACGATGGTTAAGGACATGTTCAACCAACTCGCCAAGCAGATGGAGATGATAAAGGTCAGACCAATCGAGCTGAACCCAGAAAGGGTTTCTGAGATGAAAGAAGAGGTTAGGAACATATTCGTAGGTATGGAACAGGTTCTCGGTATGAACAGCTTCTTCGCGGATGAGAGCGGCTCTCCGATCAGGGAGATCAAGCCGGTGAACCCTATCTGCGCGTCTGTTAACAAGAGCATCTGCGCGTCATCAAGAAGGCGACTCGTGGAGAAGGCGAAGAGTGGCGAGATAGCCTACGGGTACTGCGATACGGGTCTCCTTCACGCGTTCATACCTTTCAAGGACGAGAAGGGAAACATAAAGGGTGGAATAATGATGTGTGGTGCTGTTCCACAGGATTGGAGAAGCAGGCTTTCCGTATACTCTGAGCATCTGGGAATGAGTGAGGATGAGATAGAAAGAATGCTCAAAATGAGGTTTGACTTCTCAGAAGATGATGTAAAAGAGCTCGCCGAAACGATCCTTTCCTTCCTCAAGGGCCTGTGATGAATCCCCCCTCGGTGGGGGGATTCGTTTTTCCAGCTTATGTTATGATAACTAATGAAGAACCCGCGGGGGTGGGATGAATGAAGTTTTGGAACAGGGAGAAAGAAAAGAAGTGGCTAAAGCATTATCTTCTGACAGAGCCGAATGCGATACTCTTTGTATACGGCCCGAAATCAAGCGGCAAGACAACGCTTTTAATGAAAGTAGTAGAAGAGCTACCAAAAGAGAAGTTCATATACTATTGGTTCGATTTGAGGGAGAAGTTCATAACTGGATATGAAAGCGTTGTTGAGCTTTTCTTTAAAGAAAAAGGATGGCTTGAGAGTTTTGTAAGGGCGGTGAGGCCAAAGATAAACTTGGGAGTATTTGAACTCGAGCCAGAGGTTTTGAGTGGAATCAAGAATAGAGAGACGGATCCATTTGAAGAGATGAGAAAGAGGCTAGAAGAAGACAAAGCAAAAGGATTAACA
>JALVXE010000023.1:0-638 GCA_027038385.1 Thermotogaceae bacterium | reverse complement strand
ATTAACACCAGTGATAGTGTTTGATGAGTTACAAAAGCTAAAGGACATATATCTGAATGGAGGTAACCAAAGGCCTTTAGTGAAAGAACTCTTCAACTTTTTCGTTCGTCTGACGAAAGTCTTACATCTTGCTCATGTCATCGTTATGACTTCTGATACCTTCTTCATAGAGCAGGTGTACACGGATTCTACCTTAAAAAACACATCACGATTCTACTTGGTCGACTTTTTCGACGATGAAACGGCGAGGGAAATACTAATCTCAGAAGGTATATCCGAGAGAGATGCTTTATATGTGATCGATCATATAGGTGGAGTGCCATGGATGATGGAAGAAATAATAGAAAGCAAAGATTACATGGAAGTGTTGGAAGAGTTATACAACCAATCAATCTCGAGGATTTTTGAAGCGATAAGGGGAAGAGAAGATCTGAAAGGACTCCTTAAAAAAGCTTTAAGTGGGGAGAACTTATATTACTTGGAGGAAGGGTATGAGAAGGTAAAAGAACTTGTGGACAAGGAAATACTCTTCATGGATCCGATAAAAAGAGAGATCAGATTTCACACCAAGCTTGACGAGATGGCTGCTAAGGAGGATTTGAAGTGATAGAAAAGCTCTTATCTAAAGGAAAATATGA
>JALVXE010000022.1 GCA_027038385.1 Thermotogaceae bacterium | reverse complement strand
GTGTACTTCGTTACTTGCATCTGTCCTGCCAGTGAAATCAACGTCTTCCTCAATCAATCAGGAACCTCCCCATATCTGCACCATGCCAACAGGTGGAGATGGAGGACTATCGGTAGCATCGCCTGCACCTGTTTCATCGGCAAACATAGCAGCACATGTCAAAATGAGGATGATAACTATCGCTATCAGCTTCTTCATTTTTCCCCCTACGCGGATGCTAACGCATCCTATATGGTTTTCAAGTTTTGATGTGGATTTGATAGTATTTTGAAATAGGCTTGGAAAGCTGATTTTGGAGTGTAACATTTCTGTAAACTTAAACTGCAAGAGATTTTTCATGTATAACAGAAACGGGAGGGATGATATGAGAAAGATACCGGAGGTTCTTTTGCCGCTATTTTCCCATGGCAGTCTCTCTTGCCCCTTTGTTAACTACCTTCTTGAGGGCAGCTTTCCTGAAAGCTGGAAGGCTTTCGCGCGGGTGTTCAGATGCATTTGGAACGGTGAATACGAAAAAGCTCTTGAAGCGATAGAAAAAGCATTGAAGCTCTGCGAGTCCGCAACAGCGAGGGATATCTTAATGGCGAGGAAATTAAGCATCACTAGGAATCTGGGAAAGCCTGATGCAAAGCTGTACGAGTTTTTGAAGAAAAGGCTTCCTTTCATGTCGAAGTTGGCTCGAAGCATCGCTCTGCCAGTTCTGATAAACGCCGAAGCGTTTGGCCTGTCGCCAAAAAGGCCTATTAGAACATGGGGGAAGGGATACGAAACAGACGAAGCTGCAACCGCTTTTTTGCACCTTGCGGTGGCAAGAAGACTGGCAGAGCAGAATCAGATCTCAAAGGCTGTGTTTCATTACATCCAAGCTTACAGACTCTCAAAAGCTGCATTGCACCCATCCGGTATCATAAGCGCTTTAAACGGCATGGCATGGAGGATAAAGGAAAGGCACCCCTTTTGGGCTCATTCCATAGCGCAAAGGGCTGTTTTTTGGCTTGGGTACTATAGAGAAGAGCCTGGGAATCTTTTTGCAGCATTGGATACATTGTTTACCGTAGAAAAGAGCGCTGAGCCAGTGAAGCTTTGGAACACTGCACGCATAATAACTTCTTTTTCTCCACCAGGGAAATATGCTTCACTTCTCAAAGAAGCAAAAAGGCTTGTTCCTGACTTTACCAGGTCGAGTTATCCGAACTCAGGTGAGTTGAGAAGGTACATCAAAAAAGCCATGCAAGGCGGAAAAACCATCAGTCCCAAAGGGGTTTCGGACATACTGAAGGGAAAGACAAAGACGATTCGAGCAGATACGATAAGGAAGATGCTGGTATACATTGGCGTGGATGTACCCTTTCCCGTCTACAACGAATGGGTGAAGATGCAGATAGAGACATCTTTCAAGGAAGCGATGGAAAGGGTAAAAGAGGTGGCGCCTGTGGAAAGGGAGCGGCGGTTTTTGGCGACATACATGGCGCAGGTAAGAAGGAAAAAGCTTTACATATCAAGGAAAGACAAGCTCGAAAAAGCCTTCGAGCTGCTTGGGCGCGTTGAAGAATTCGAAAAGCTTATGGGAAAGAGGCATGAGACGATGGAGTTTGTGATAGAGATGGTAAAAGCCCATCCGTACATAGAGGGGAGGAAAGAGGCGGCAGGCAAAGCCCTTTCAAGGATGGGAAAGAGAAAGCTTGAGAGATTCGCGCGAAGATACATTGAGATGGAAGAGAGAGACAAAGAGCTTTTTGACAGATATTTAAGGAACTACGGGAGGTATGATGGGATAAGGTTTGGGATGAGGTTTAAAAGGCCGGAAGTGGTGAGGGAGTTTGCGAGGATGTATTCATTAAAGATCCAGACATCTTTTGCTGCGTTTTGGGAGGAAGAAGACGGTAGAGTAAGGGAAAGGCTTGAGAGAATTTTGGGGTATATAGCGAATGGATAAGGCGAAGTTTTGTGTCGAATTCGAAAAAATTCCAATAAAGAGTGTGAATATAGTGGTGATATAATTCTACATGAATTGGGGCGACGTCTTGTAAGGTAAGGGGTGAAACGAATGGGCAGAACATTTACGGCTATCATCGAATATGATCCTGAGACAGGGCAGTATATTGGACTGGTTCCTGATGTGCCGGGTGTACCATACGCCAGGCAATTCTTTAGAGGAGGTGAGAAAGAATTTAAAAGAGGTAATCGAACTTGTACTGGAAGAATCAGGAGATGAGGTAGGAAACCAGGAGTTCGTAGCTCTCGAAATGATAGAGGTGGAAATGTGAGTCATTCGCCAATAGTTGATCCAAAAACCATGGAAAAAGTTTTGCTAGAAATTGGTTTTCGGTGTGCGTCAAAAATAAAGCTAGCAAAAATTTTGCAACGCTTGAGACTGAACAGAAATTTTCAAGGATGTATAGAAGTCACGATTATTTCCTTTTCATCGTCATAATCTATTATAAATTCATTTTTGAACGCCTTCAAAACTTCTCCTAACAGTGTATAGGAAAATCCGTCAAATACAGCGTACGAGGGGTATTCCATCATCAATAGACACTCGTCTTTCTTTCCTTTATAGACCCTGAAAAATACATCTTCCTCAAGACCGAATTCTCTGAAAGCGTCCAGAGCTACATCTAGAAACGGCGTATCCTTTGAATAAGGTTTCTTGAATTCTTTTCTTTTCATTCTGAATGAGAGCTCTATATTTTCTGGAATATCAGATATGTCTAGGAGCCTTTTTCTCTTGTTTACAAATTCTGTGAGATCATTTATATCTATATCTGGAGTTGTGTACATACCAACATAGTGACCTGAGGAATACATTCTCTTTTTAATCTCTTCAAAATCCGCTTCTTCCTTTTTTGGATCTTCTAGGGAAACTCTGAAAACTAAAGGAGATCTTTCGAAAAGAAAATTCATTCGAAGTTTTTCGTGCTCTTGGATAACTGCTAAAATTTTCGCTTCAACGCATATCTTTAGTGGAATTGTCAAAGGGTTTGAGAATATCGATCTCATAAAGTCTTCTATCAGGGCAATCTTTCTGAATTCATCTCCTGCTATGTCTTTTGTTATGAATCTTTCCAAATCTCTGATCTTTTTCTTCTGATTCACTTCATGGGAAAACATTCCAAAATCTTTGTCTTCCGAAAAAACTTCAACAAATAGCTTCACCTTTTCTCCTCCCCAATTCTTTTCATCTCTTCAATTGCAGGTTGGTATTTCGGATCGAATTCAAGTGCGCATTTAAGATGTTTGAGAGCTAAACTTTCATTCCCCCTAATTCTCAGAAGGCGGTAATAAAGATAATGTGAAACGGGAGATGATGGGTTTATGGAGAACATCTGTTTTATCACTTTGTCTGCGAGTATTAGATTACCGGCTTCTAAAAGCCCTTTGGCCCTTCTTTCGAGTTTTCCGAAAGTGTCTTTTTCCATGTTGAGAATTGTATTGACCTTCTCAAGAAGATCGTTTTCTGAGAAAGGTTTTGATAGAAAGTCAATTGCTCCGGCTTTCATGGCGTTCGCGACGGACTCTGGTGGAACAGCTCCTCCTGTGACGAGTATCGGTATCTCTATTCCGGAAGAATTTAAATCCTTTATGAGGTCTATTCCAGAACCTCCGGATATCTTTATGTCCGTTATGAGAAGGTCGAATCCGCTCTGCTTGCCTCCTACAGAAGCAGCCCATATCTCTGCTTTTGCCTCATCCGCGCTCGCGAGTGTTACGACTTCATGGCCTTCCTCTTCCAGTATCCTTTTAACAAGGGTTCTCGCATTTCTCTCGGCGTCAACCACTAGTATTTTCGCCATAATACCGCCCCCAGGGAAGTATACCAGGTGTTAAAATCCAGTGCGAGCGGGAGGTGATTCGAATAAGGGAGGATTTTGAGTATGATGTTATAGTCGTCGGTGGTGGACATGCCGGTGTAGAAGCTGCTCTTTCAGCGGCGAGGATGGGTTTCAAAGTGCTGCTCATAACTGGAAATCTGGACACAATAGCTTGGCCGCCGTGCAATCCCGCTGTAGGAGGGCCGGCTAAAGGGGTAGTGGTGAGAGAGATAGACGTCCTTGGTGGTGAGATGGCGAAAAACACCGACGAGACGATGATAAATATCAGAATGCTCAACACATCGAAAGGCCCGGCGGTGAGGGCGTTGAGAGCCCAAGTGGATCGGCGTGCATATTCAGGTTCTATGAAGAGGAGAGTGGAGAGTGAAGAGAATATCACTCCACGTTTTGGAATAGTTGAGAGGTTATTAACTGAGAAAGGAAAAATAAAAGGGGTTGTAGACAATTTTGGAAATAAGTATTTTGCCAAAGCTGTGATTTTAACAACCGGGACTTTCTTAAGGGGAAAGATATTCATAGGCCGGTCTACTATGGAAGCTGGAAGGATGGGAGAATTTCCAGCCAAAGGTTTGACTTCTTCGCTCATAGATCTGGGGTTCAACGTCGGAAGATTTAAAACGGGAACACCTCCGAGGGTTCTTGGAAGATCGATAGATTTTTCAAAGATGACGAGGCAGGACACCTCAGATG
>JALVXE010000021.1:4156-4531 GCA_027038385.1 Thermotogaceae bacterium | reverse complement strand
AACCAGTTCTCATATGCGGAGGTGGAAAATGAGGGTAGGAATAAGGGTCTTGGGATGCCCAAAGAACACGGCTGATTGTGAGATATTGGCAGCTGTTCTTAAAAGGAGAGGTCATGAAATCGTCAGGTCCGCCGAGGAGGCGGATTTGATCGTTATAGATACTTGTACTTTCATAGAGGACGCAAAACGTGAAAGCATAGACACAATACTGGATTTCGCCTACTACAAAAATTCAAGGAAGGACTTGAAGATAGCCGTTAAAGGTTGCATGGTCCAAAGGTACTACGAGGAGCTGAAAAGGGAAATCCCAGAGGTAGACCTGTGGATCGGTGTCGCTCCTCCAAAAGTCGTAGCGGATGCGCTGGAAAATCTTAG
>JALVXE010000021.1:0-4146 GCA_027038385.1 Thermotogaceae bacterium | reverse complement strand
ATTCCGTAGAAGATCCGAGGACGGTTTATGAAGATTACGAACATTTCGATCTGGAAGACGTCCCCTACTCTTATGTTAAGATAGCAGATGGTTGCGACAGGAACTGCACTTTCTGCACGATACCTTCTTTCAAGGGAAGGTATAGGTCGAGAACCAGGGAATCCATTATCAACGAGATCAAAAATCTTGTAGACAATGGAAAGAAAGAGATAGTTCTCGTATCACAAGACAGTACCGCATACGGGAGGGATCTATACGATAGTTACGATATAACAGATCTTTTGAGAGATATCTCGAGGATACCAGGAGATTTCTGGGTGAGGGTTATGTATCTACACCCGGACTACGTGGATGAGAGGATAATCAGTACGATCTTGGATCTTGACAAGGTAGTCCCATACTTTGAGATGCCTGTTCAGCACGGAAGCGACAGGATTTTGAAGAGAATGGGAAGAGTGAGGAAAAGAAGAGAACTGGAAGAAGTTTTCAACAAGGTAAGGGATCTATCCGACGAGGCTACAATAAGAACGACGGCTATGGTAGGATTCCCTGGGGAAAAGGATGAGGATTTTCAACAGCTTTTGGACTTTTTAGAATCTGTCCATCCTGACAGGGTGGGAGTTTTTTTGTATTCAGATGAAGAGGGAACAGCAGCTCACACGTTCAAAGATAAGGTAGATATCGATATAGCAAAGGAAAGAGAAGAGATCGTGAGCTCTTTGATCGTAGATCTGATGCTTCAGAGCAACGAGAGATGGATTGGAAAGAAGTTGAGGGTTTTGACGGAGAATTACGATGGAGAAATCGTCGGAAGGTCGTGGATGGATGCTCCAGAGATAGACGGATATGTACATCTCAACGGAGAAGTTGAGTCAGGAAAGTTCGTAGAGGTCGAAATATCTGGAGCACAGGAGTGTTGCCTGGAGGGGAGGATAATTGGCTAACCTGATAACCTACACGAGGATGATACTCTCCATACCGATACTTTGGCTTATGTACACGGAGCACTACAACTCCGCACTGGTGGTTTTCATAATAGCCGCACTGACCGATTGGCTGGATGGGTACGTGGCGAGAAAAACCAACAGCGTTTCGGAAGTTGGAAAGGTTATGGATCAGATAGCGGACAAGATATTGATAGACGCCATATTCGTGGTGGCTTTGGATCTGAAGTGGATCCCTTCTTGGCTAGTCATAACCGTCATCTGGAGAGACATACTGGTGAGCGCGGTCAGAATACTTGCTGCTAAAAGGGGAGACGTCCTAGCCGCGAATGTCTTCGGAAAGTTGAAAACGGTCTTCCAAATGGCGCTCGTGATAATCCTCCTCTCCCGAGGAATATTTTCCTCTCCCATCCTCAACGCCTCAATGGTGTGGGCGGTCTTTGCACTCACGGTTTTGTCAGCATTGATATACCTAGTACAGAACAGATCTGTCTTTGAGACTTAGGAAGGAGGAGATAATCATGAGAACCTTCATAGCTTTAGATGTGAGCGAAGAGGTTAAAGAGATCGTAAAAACGATTACGGATAAGTTGATGAGACGTGGTTTCAGGGGTAATTGGGTGAAACCCGAAAACGTCCATTTGACCCTTTTTTTCCTCGGGGAAATGGAGAGAGAAGTAGTCGATGACATGGCACAGCATCTGTGCGCTAGAGTTCGGGGGTTCCCGAGCTTCTCTTTCACCACAAAAAACCTTGGATTTTTCAGAAAAGGGAGGAGCCCTAGGGTAATATGGATTGGTGTTGAAAGAAACTCCGCGCTTGAAAAGCTATATGAAGAGCTTGGAGCCGAACTCATAAAGCATAGCTTCGTGGAGGATTTTGACAGGAGGTTCACCCCACATATAACAGTGGCTAGGATAAAGCTGTATCCTCAGAAATGGGAGAGACTCATAGAGGACCTTGAGGTTGAGGAAAAAATCGTTCCGGTGTCGAGCTTCAAGATCTATTCGTCCACCTTGACCCCAGAAGGTCCCATATACAGATGGGTTCACAAATGTGATTTCGAAAGGGGGCTCGAAAGTAATGAGTGATGAGAGAAAAGAGGTAATAGAAACGCTTTTAAAGAGGATCGAATCCAAACACGGTAAGGGAACCGTGATGATACTGAGTGGAGGAGAGTCTGTACAGAAGGTGGAAACCATACCCACTGGATCGTTGTCCCTCGACATAGCAACCGGCGTTGGAGGATATCCACGCGGGAGGATAATCGAAATATACGGTCCGGAGTCGAGTGGAAAGACGACTCTTGCCCTTCATGCTATAGCTGAAGTTCAGAAGAGAGGCGGCTTTGCAGCTTTCGTGGACACGGAACATGCTCTAGATCTTGTCTACGCCCAAGCTCTCGGCGTAGATACTTCGAACCTGATTATATCCCAACCAGATTACGGTGAGCAGGCCCTCGAGATAATGGACGAATTCGTCAGGTCCGGCGCGATAGATCTCGTTGTTCTGGACTCCGTTGCCGCACTCGTTCCAAAAGTCGAACTTGAAGGTGCTATGGGGGATATGCAGGTTGGGCTCCACGCGAGACTCATGTCACAAGCCTTAAGAAAGCTAGCTGGTAGCGTAAACAAGTCCAAAACTGTCGTCATATTCATAAACCAGACTAGGATGAAGATAGGTGTTTCCTACGGCAATCCCGAAACCACAACCGGAGGTATGGCGCTCAAGTTCTACGCTTCCATGAGGATAGATGTCAGAAGAAAAGAGGCCATAAAAGATTCGAACAAGGAAATCATAGGTTACGAAACGACCGCGAAGATTGTTAAGAACAAGGTTGCTCCGCCGTTTAGAACCGCGGTGTTCGACGTGATATTCGGCCGTGGTGTGGCCAGGGAGAACGAGCTCATAAACCTCGGGCTGGAAATCGGATTCGTCTCGAAGAGGGGAAGTTGGTTCTACTACAAAGATGTTGAAGGAAACGAACAAACACTTGGACAGGGAAAGATCAATGCGGCTGAATACCTCAGGAACAACCCGGAACTCGCCAAGGAGATCGAAAGAAGGATAAGGGAAAACTATGGGTTACCGATCGAAGAAGAACAACAAGAATGAGGAAAGTGCTCTGAGGTACGTTGAAAGGTTGCTTAGATACAGACTCAGATCGGAGTGGGAGATAAGGTATCGACTATCCCAAAAGGGATTTTCTGAAGAACTGATAAACAGAGTCGTTGAGAAATTGAAGAGGTCGAGGATACTGGACGATGAATCATTTGCATACATGTTTGCAAAGAGCGAACTGGAAGTGAAGTTTCACGGCCCCTACATGATAAGAAGGAAGCTCAGAGAACTCGGTGTCGACGATGATACGATTGATCGTGCTTTGAAGAGAGCATGGAAAGAGTATGATTTCACCGAATTCGTTAGGAACCTTTACGAAAAGCACGGTAGGGACTTAAAGAAGGTAAGAGAGACTCTTTACAGGAAGGGGTTTGACCCTTCGATAATAGAGGACGTTGAGATAAATCGGAGGTGACTCGAGATGGTCTGGCTGATGGCATCCGTGTTCGGTGCTTTAGGGTTGGTAATTGGATACTTCATATCTAAAAGGGTAATAGAAGAGAAGGTTCGCTTGGCAAAGCAAGATTACGATTCGATGATAGAGAGGGCTAAAAGAGAAGCGAGCGAGATAAAGAAGAGTATGATAATCGAAGCCAGAGAAGAGATCCACAAACTCAGAGAGGATTTCGAGCAGAAGAGGAGGAGGCAGGAAGAAGAGCTTAAAGCTCTTGAAGAGAGAATCGTAAAGCGTGAGGAGATAATATCTAGAAGAGAAGAGACTGTGGACAAGAAGGAAGAGATGGTCGAGGAGCTGAAGAAAAAGCTGGAAGAGAAAGAGAAAGAGTTGGAAGAGAAGGAACAAAAAGTTAACCAGGAACTGACGAGGATAGCGGGTTTGACCACGGAAGAGGCGAGGGACATAGTTCTCAAAAGAGCAGAGGATATGTTCAGACACGAGATAGCCTTGAAGTACAAGATGATAAAAGAGGAGATAGAAGATAACGTGGAAAAAGAGGCGAAGAGAATCATATCAATAGCCATTCAGAGGTACGCGGCGGAGTACGTTGGCGAAGTCACCCTGTCCACAGTCGCCCTCCCGTCCGACGATATGAAGGGAAGGATAATAGGAAGAGAGGGAAGG
>JALVXE010000020.1 GCA_027038385.1 Thermotogaceae bacterium | reverse complement strand
GGGGTGTTATGTCCTTAAACACTATTCCTTTCTTTGGAAAGTCTGGTATGTCTCTAACGAACGCGGTCAGATCCATATCTATCCCTCCCTCATCATGTATCCTACTCCCCAAACGGTTTTGATGATACCCGATCCGAGCTTTTTCCTCAAATAATTCACGTACACTTCTACGGTATTCAAACCATAATCGTATCCCCAAACTGCCTCTAGTATCCTCTCTTTCGATAGCACTTTTCCCTTGTTCTTCATGAGGTACTCCAAAAGGTCGAATTCTTTTCTCGAGAGCTCAATTTCCTTCCCGTTAACCTCCACTCTCCTTGAAGAAACGTAGAGCTTTACACCGCAGCACTCCATAGGGATCTCTTCGGATATGTTCTTCCTTCTAAGAAGTGCGTCCATCCTTGCCACGAGCTCTTCCGTATCAAATGGCTTTACGACGTAATCGTCTGCACCGGCGTTCAGACCGGTAACCTTGTCCTTGGTTTCACCAAGAGCCGTTATCATTATTATCCCAACACCTGGATTTTTCCCCCTCATCTCCTTTGCGACCTCTATGCCGTCCATCTCTGGAAGCATCACATCCAGCAGAACAACGTCTGGTCTGAACTGCTCGAAGATCTCCAAAGCTTGGAGCCCCGTTTCTGCTTTCTTGACCTCGTGCCCTCTTTTTGTCATTTCTATCTCTAAGAATCTCGATATTCCCCTGTCGTCTTCGACTATCAGGACTTTTGCCATCAGACGATCACCTTTTCAATCATAGCAAACGATTCTTCCTCGAGTTTTGCGAGCTTTTCGGACAGCTCCTCTTCTATCTCTTTGACAACGCTCAACTTCGCTTTGGTGACCGGGTTCTTCGGTACAAACATCGAGCACACGTCAACTTGTGGCATTATCGATATCTCGTAACTTCCTATCTCCTCCGCTTTCTTGACTATCTCGACCTTGTCAAGCCCGGCCAAAGGTCTTATCACCGGGAGTGTGGTGGTTTCCTCGATCGCCGCTATGTTCTCTATGGTCTGGCTTGCCACCTGTCCAATGCTTTCACCTGTGTATATAGCTGAAACCCTGATCTTCTTCGCCAACCTCTCGGCTATCCTCATCATAGATCTTCTTTGAAGTATCAAGAGGTACCTTGAAGGTGCTTTGTCTTTCAAAAATTCAAGTACGGGTGTGAGAGGGCATAGGTAGAGATGGATGTTTCTTCCTCCTGAGAACTCCTTTAACCTTTCTACAAGAGATATGAGTTTCTTCTTCGTGTCTTTTCCTGTGTAAGGAGGGGATGTGAAAGAAAGTGCTGATACAACTACACCCCTTTTCATCGCATACCAACCGGCAACTGGGCTGTCTATTCCTCCAGACAGCAAGAGAATTGCCTTGCCACCAGTTCCAACGGGAAGCCCTCCAGGACCCCTCGATTTGTCCGAATACACGTACGCCTCTTTCTCTTTCACCTCGATGTTCACGGTGAATTCGGGATTGTGCACATCAACGTGAAGCTCTGGAAACTCTCTGAGTATTCTTGCACCTACTATGCTGTTTATGTCGTAAACCCCGTACTCGAATTTCTTCTGGGATCTCTTCGCCTTGACTTTGAAAGTTCTCTTGCCGTTTTCCACCTCCAACTTGGAAATCTCGACGGCTGCTCTCTCTATATCTTCCATGTCCAAGTCCACAACGAACGCTTTGCTGAAGTTCTGTACGCCAAATACCCTCTTGATCTTTGAAGATTCCTCCACTTCCCAGTCTATGTTTGCAATGATCCTTCCCCATCTCCAAGAAACATCCCAACCCGTTGAACGCCTTATGTTGGAGATGAGGATGTCTTCAAACTCTTTTCTGTTTTTTCCCTTCAGTCCTATTTCAGCGTACTTTATCAACAGAACTTTTCTCATCAGCGTACCTCATGAACTTTCAGCATGTTCGTAGTTCCTGGAACACCTATTGGTATACCAGCGGTTATTATCACCTTTTCTCCCTCTCTCACCAAGTTCTTCTCTTTCGAATGTTCTATGGCTTTCTCTATCATGTCATCTGTTGACTTAGCCTGTCCTATGAGTATCGGTATAACTCCCCAAACTAAGGACAGCCTGTAATATGTTGTCTCGAGTGGTGTAGATGCTATTATTTTAGAGCGTGGCCTGAACCTGGCAACTCTTCTCGCAGTTGACCCAGTACTTGTAAACGTTATTATCGTCTCGGCGCCTAGGTCTTCTGAAAGTTGCCAGCACGCGTGAGATATGGCGTCTGAGACATCAAAAGCGAACGAGAAGGACCTGTACCAATCGAATGCGTAATTTTTGTAATCCTCAAAAACCTTTTCCACTTCCATCGCAGTTTTGCTCATGTAAGTTACCGCGTTAACTGGATACTTACCGACTGCGGTCTCTTCTGAGAGCATTATCGCGTCTGTTCCATCGAGTATTGCGTTCGCAACGTCTGTGACCTCTGCTCTTGTAGGTCTTGGATTTTTCACCATCGACTCGAGCATCTGTGTTGCTGTTATAACAGGCTTGGCCATTCTGTTCGCGGTGGATATTATCCGTTTTTGCTCTATCGGGACTTTTTCAAGTGGTATTTCAACCCCAAGGTCTCCTCTTGCAACCATAACTCCATCGGCTTTCTCTATTATTCCCTCCAGGTTCTCAAGCGCTTGAAGAGTCTCTATCTTAGCTATCACCGGTTGATCTCCACCAGCTTTCTTGATCAACTCTTTCGCTAGGAGTATATCGTCCTCTTTTCTGACGAAGGAGAGTGCAAACATGTCAACTCCTTCTTCTACACCAAGTTCGATGAACTTCTCATCCCTTTCTGTGATGGACGATATACCCTTCAGCTCCACTCCCGGAACGTTCACACCCCGTCTGTGGGTTATGGTTCCACCGTTCTCGACGATCGTCTTTATATTCTTCACACCATCAGTTTCGATGACCTTCAGTGATATCGCCCCATCAGACAGGAGTATCTTGTCTCCAGGTTTTACATCTGCAGGTAAGCCTTCATAGTTTATCGAGAGCATTTTTTCGTTTCCCATAATATCCTCTGTTGTTATGATCAGCTCCTGACCTTCTTTCAACGTAATCTGATCCTTTTCGAGGTATCCTGTTCTTATCTTTGGCCCAGCGAGGTCCAAAAGTATCCCGATAGATTTCCCAAGATCTCTTCTTATCCGCTTAATCCTCCTTATCTTCTCTCTGTGTTCTTCGGCATCCCCGTGTGATGTGTTGAGCCTCGCAACGTTCATCCCGGCGTCTATCAAAGCTCTCAGCGTGCTTTCATCCTCGCTAGCCGGTCCTATCGTACAGACTATTTTTGTCTTTTTCACTATCTCACCTCCATTCATATCATCTGAAAGTACTTTATTAGAACATCCTTGGTGAAGTCCATCATCTTCTCGAATATCCATCCGCCCATGAGCATAAGTGTGATGAATATGACGAGAAGTCTCGGAGCAAACATCAAGGTCTGCTCATGTATCTGAGTGACAGCTTGGAAAATTCCTATTATCAAACCAACTATTAGACTCACTAGAAGTGGAGGAGTTATGACTTGTATAAGAAGATAGATTCCTTCCCTCATGACATCGAGGAAAACCTCTATAGTCATTCGACCACCTCCGGTCTACATTGTACCATGTGATAGAATCAGCGGGGTGATGTAAATGGATGTCTTTCTAAACGTGATACTCCCTGTTTTCCTAGTCGTTGGAAGCGGATTTATAGTTGGAAAGATTTTCAAAGGAAGTGGAGAGATATTCTCGAAGGTGACTCTCTGGGTTTTTTCCAGTGTGGTGACTTTTACATTCATGAACGAGAATCCTCCGAACACATCAGATCTGATGAAGTATCTCTGGGGGTTTATTGCGATCTTCGCGTACAATTTGGTGCTCTTTCGTTGGATCTTCAGAAATAAGGAGAACTCCGATGTGTATTTCCTCACCTCTCTTTTTGGGAATACCGGTTATCTTGGGTATCCAGTCCTTGGTTCTGCTTTTGGAAATGTGGGAATAGCCTACGGGGTGATGTATTCGTTTGTCTCTGTGACTTTGGTTAACACATTTGGGATAGCGTTTTTGATAAAAGATTTCAAAAAGAGTGTTCAGAACCTTCTTAAGCTTCCCTTTATATACTCGATCGTTTTGGGAATGGGACTCGGCTACATGGGAATTCACTGGAAAAATTTCCCGAAACCGATAAGTGCGGCTATAGCGGACATAAAGGGCGCGGCTATACCGGTGATAATGGTCTTTCTCGGATACAGCCTCTCTAAGGTGAGACTCACTAAAGAGAACCTCGTGACGATGACGCTCGCTTCGCTTCACAGACTTTTTATTATACCGGTAATAGCTCTTGTGATGTCGGAACTCCTTGGAATGAGAGGGCTTCTCAGAAGCGTTTTCATCGTAGAGTCGGCGATGCCAACCGCTATGAACGTTGTTGTGATATCCTCTGCTCTCAACAAAAAGCCGGATTTGATGAGCTCAGTCGTTGCGATCTCTACAGCCATATCCGCTATAACTATAAGCGTCTGGATATATATCTTAAGGGGGTGATGTTTTGCGAAGAGTTTTGATGTT
>JALVXE010000019.1 GCA_027038385.1 Thermotogaceae bacterium | reverse complement strand
AACAGAAGTCTTTATCCCCAGGTTTTCTTTTACAATCTTTGCCATCTCAGACAAAAGAGAGAGCCTGCTATCGCTGATATCTTCTGGTGCTAAGAACGCTACGTGTATCCCTTCGTCATCTATGAACGCTTTAATTCCTCTTATACAGGGTTTCTTCTTTATTTCCAAGACCTTGGTGAAAACATCTTCATCTATATTCTCTGAAAAAGAGAGAGTCTCCGTTCCCTTTATCTTTTCTTGGAAGAGTTCTTTTCTCATCCAGATCTCATCACCGACCACAGCCAGAAACTTAACCTTGGGAGGAAATTCGAATATCCCGCTCTTTACCTCTGATATTCCCCATCCGAAGGTTTCACCAACAGCACTTGAGAAGATCCGAGAATCCACATTCATCCTGTAAGGAGAAGGCGATCGTGAGAATGGATCTGACAAAGTTATACCAGCGGCCATGTTCCCTTCGCTGAACACGGACACAACTATCTGAACATCCGATCTTATGGAATGCACCAGCGCGACCTTGTGAAGGTCGTCCACCCTGTCCTTGTGCCTCAACAAGAATTCAACAGAAGTATCCCTAATGGTCTCTAACTTATTCATCAAGTTTTCCAATTTCTCACATACCGCCTCAGGTCCCAGTCTCAACCTATCACCGCCACAGAAGACGGACCGTACATCTCCATGGCCTCTCGTCTGAAATCCGGATTGTGGTACTTGGAAAGGACGAAAAGAATCCTCCTTCTGCTCAGCGGTACGTCAGCGTGCCCATCTGTAAAAACGACCACACCTTCGGTCTTCAAGTTATCTTCCACGTAGCTGACAGCCGGCTGGAGGTCGGTCTCTCCACCACCTACGATCTCCAGGTCTCTCCAATCTCCTTTCCTGTACTTTGCAACAATCGTCACGTTGTTGTCAACTTGAACGAGATAGATCTCTCCTTCTGCAATCTTGACAAGAGATTCTATCTCGGATAGGAAATCGTTTATCTCACTCTCTATGATACTTCCAGACGTATCAACAACCACTGCCAGCTTCGATTTGTATTCATACCTCCATCCAGGTTGATCTTCGTACCTTCTGTTCGGTTTTAAAGGTGTAGTGTACCTCTCACCTTTCACAGAGACTCCCATAAATCGTCTGACGAGAACTTTCCAGTTCAAGGTTGGCTTTGACAGGAATTTTTCCACCATCCTCTGGACACCCGACGGAAGGCTCCCTCCATACATGTTGAAGGCTTTTCCTATTTTGCTCTTGGTTATCTCAAGCACCATGTCGTAGTTGATGTCACCATTCGCATGCTCGTCGGGACTCTGCGGGAGCGCTTCTATGTCGAATCTTCCTAGTTCCTCGAATTTCTTCAACATCCAGTCATGATAGAACTCGGCACTTTCCCAGGGATATTGTGGTGGTGGGACGGCGAATATGTACTCGTTGTCAACACCATGCCCCTCTTCTATCAATTGGTTGAGCGGAACGCCGAAAGCATCTAGTTCTTCTATGTACTGATTTATGGCTGCATCCATGGCCAAATCCCAGATCTTTTTATCCCTGTTGTCCTTTGGTTTTATCAAGAAGTGCTGGTTTATCAGGTGCATGATCTGGTGTTTCAGTAGAGCTTTCACAAACCTTGGATCCTTTTCCTCGATTCTTGGGTTGTAGAAGAGAATCATATCTCCGTTCCTTGAAAAACTGAGAGATATCGTTCTCACTGAGTCCGTTTCGACCCTCCTCATTCCAATGAGCATGTACAGATAAAAAGGAGATTCCTTTCCAAGTTCAATCATTGCATCGTCTATTTTCATATATTTCTCACCATTTCGACCAATTCGTCGTGTTTCATCAGTTCTGATAAAAGGGAATCGAAGAATTTTCCTCTAATTCCGGATTTTTCAGCTTCGTCAACTATATACCTCATGAGGGCGTAGAAGGATTCCTTTGGAAGCTTTCTAGACATATCGAATATGTTCTCAGATATACTTGAGACTTTACTCATATGTTTTATGATATCTTCGTCATCCATGGAGGATAGAAAATCCATTACCCTTACCACCAAAGAGTTGTAATCGTCTATTCCATCAAGATCGACGTTCAAACCTTCAAGAAGTATCTTCTCAGCTGATGGGATCTTCGAATTTCTGAGAAATGTGTCGTAGAACACCTTTGCAGCTTCAGGACCTATTATTCCCGCTGCGAGCGTGTATCCATACTCATTTATCTCGTTTTTCGAGAGAGCGGAGAGAACCTTCCCGAGCTTGTACCAGCTTCTTGGGCTCGGCTTTAGATCAGCTCTTATGGATACATATCTGCTGGATGATAGAAACTCCGGATAGCTGTTTATAAACCTCCTCACGGATTCGTGCACTCCGTTCTTTTCCGACCATTTCACCCACTCCTGCGGATCTGGATTTATCTCCAAAACGAAGAATCTTGAAATGAAAGCTGGATCTGTTATTAGTTCAGCTTGATCATACTCATCATCCGGTGGGTTCATCGCCGCCGCGATCCAAACTCCTTCAGGGAGCACGTGGTTGTGTATCCTCTTGTCGATCAAAAGTTGCATTATCGCATTCCTTATGGATCTGTGTGCTCTGTTTATCTCGTCCAAAAGGAGGATGGTGTTGTCGTTTTCGGGCCACCAATCTGGTTTCAGAAAAACGGTCTTGTCCTCACCACGTGCCGGAAGACCTATCAAGTCCCCTGGTTCCATTTGTGAGAGTATCAGTATCACCAGTTCCCTGTTAGTTTCCTTTGCTATCTCCCTTATGAGATCCGTCTTGCCGACTCCGAAATGACCCACAAGGAGTGGAATCTCGCCCACGGACATTATCTTCATCGCCAACTTTTTAGCCTCGCTTAGTCTCATCGTATCCCTCCTTGTTGAAAAGGACAGGACAGAAGCTGCATGTTTCGTACTTTCCTTCTTTCACATAGCTCTCGAACTTATCTATGAACACTGGCTTGGTCGGACAGAGCGTCATGAACTCTATGAATTTGTAAAGACGGTTTGATACCGTATCGTCGAGCTCGAAAAGAATCTTTAAAGCGTTTTTGTTCGCCGTGTCCTCGTCAAGCACAAGGCATCCCGTCATGAATTTGATCAGAACGTCGAGTTTTCTCTTCTCCTTAAGTGCCAGCTCTCTCCCAACATCAGTTAAGAATATCGCACCTCTTCTTTGATGAGTCACGAGCTTTTTATCCTCTAGTGAATTTAAGAACTCTTTGACGGTGGACATCTTCACTCCGAAGAAATCTGCCACCCATTTCAGTCTTGTCCAGCCGTACTCGTTTTCCGTCAAAAGGACTCCAACGAGATATTTTTTCTCTCCTTTGCTGAGCATACGATTACCTCCTGCAACTTTCTACTTCGCTTGGATACTACCACATCTGCCTTTGAATTTGGACTAGCTAATTCGAGGAATCTCAAAAATAAAAAGCCCCCGATTGGGGGCTTCGATCACAGGTTTTCTAATTCTTCTTCGATCTTCTCCTCGCTCAACCCGTGAAGTTCGTAGATGTCTTTCCAACTTCCAGATTCCGTGAAATCTCTTATCGCAATATGCTCGAATTTCTTTGGTACTATTCCGGCTTTCATCATCTTGTAGGACAGGATTGTTCCTAGCCCGAGCCAATTGTGATCTTCCACGACCAGTATCTTTTTTCCATCTAAAAGATCCCTCAAGCTTTCCACTTCGAGACTAAGCGGGCAGGGAACTGCTATTGCCCCGGCTCCGACTTCATCAGCTGCTTTTACTGCAAATGGCATCACCGATCCCATACCTATAACAACTCTATCACCTTTGGGATTTCTTATGACATCGGCCTTTTTGCAGTTCATTTCGTACTTTTCATCGTAGAACACGCTCCCATCTTCTTTTCTTATTATCGGAAGTTTCGATCTTCCAACTGATATGATGAAGTTTCCGTACCTTGAAGCAGCATACCTAACCGCCCTGTCGGCTTGATTAGCGTCCGATGGAATTATCGCTTCAAATCCAAACCAGTTTGCCGCACCCGTTAGGTAGAAAAGAGCGTGATGTGTTTTCCCGTCTTCACCGACATTCGTTCCGCAGTGCGTTGCGATGATCTTGAGATTCGTGTGGTTCATGGCGTTGAGTCTCTGATTGTTGAATGTCTCGTCTACAGCGAAGACCCCGAAATCCCCGAAGAAGGTTATAACCCCTTCCGCTGACATGGCGCCTGCGACGGTTGCAGCGTTTTGCTCTGCGACACCAGCTTCTATTATCCTATCTGGAAATTCCTCGGCAAGCCAGTTGAACCTAACGGATTCAAGAAGATCACAATCGACTGCGGCTATCGGAGAGTTCGGATTCCTCTTCACAAGGTCCAAAATCGCTTTACCAGTAGCTCCCCTTCCGTCCATATCACTCTCGTATACAAACGGCTCGCCGGCGTCTATTTTCACCTCGTACTCTTTCTTGACTCTGTCTGGTTTCTTAACTGGAAGCTTCTTTCTCATCTCCTTGAACTTCTCCGTATCGTCCTCCACTCCGAGCTCTTCAAGGGCCTTCTTCAATTCCTCGTCGGACAACGGTTTTCCGTGATACTTGACCTGATCCTCCATGAAAGATATTCCTTTTCCTATCTTCGTATGAGCAAGAACAGCACTTGGCTTTCCATCTTCAACGGCCCGTTTTATCGCGGAGTACAGAGATCTGAAGTCATGCCCATCAGCTTCGTAAACTTCCCACCCGGCGGCCTTGTATTCCTCCTTTATATTCACCTTCATTATATTTGAAGCTTTTCCGCTTATCTGAGCGTCGTTGTAGTCTATCACCGCGGTGAGGTTATCCGTGTTGTACTTAACGGCCAACCTCCTCGCTTCCGCCACCTGCCCTTTGTTCTGCTCGGCATCTGACATCATCACGAAAACATGGTAATTCCTGCCGTTGTATCTCGTTGCAAGCGCCATTCCAAGACCTGCTGAGAGTCCCTGCCCCAGGTTCCCAGTAGTCCAGTCTATCCCGGGAAGTCCTCTTGTGACATGTCCTTCGTATTTGGATGAGACGTGTCTGAACGACGCGAGAACTTCCTCTCTGTTCATGGCTCCAACCTGTATGAGTGCGGAGTAGACCCCCGGTGATGTGTGCCCATGACTTATGACGAATTTGTCTCTGCTGGGATCGTCTGGATTTTTCGGGTCAAAGTTCGCAAATGTGTAGACAGTGAGGAATATCTCGATCGATGACATCGACCCACCGGGATGTCCAGATCTAGCTATGTTGGTCATCTTGAGTATATCCGCCCTGGCGAGTTTTGCCTTCTCCTTGAGTTCTTCTTCCAGTTCCTTTGGAAGTTCATCGTATTCGAATCTCATCTTCGATCCCTCCTTTTATGGTCATCTTCTGCGGTCATTATACCTCAAACGTTACACTTTTAGTTTTCGTCAAATCGATGTATCACGTGTGGGCTCTACATCCTTCCTCTTCCCTTGAACTTCCAATCCCCTCTCCAAAGAGCTTCTTGTAGATATCATTCCCAAAGCTCGTCGGTAGAGGCTCCCCTTCCTTTATCTTGAAAGTTCTTCTTCCCTCTGGGGTTCTTTCAGCCCTCAAAAAGAGAACGTTTTTAAATCCGAAAAACTTCTTGGCGAGTGTGTACATGTGGGTGACGTACATCACGTTGACACCGCTCTCGACAAGAGCCTTGACTATCTGATGAGCTATCTCCGATCCCTCCCTTTCATTAGTTGAGGATAAGAATTCGTTCAGTAGCAAAAGTGCTCCGGGTTTTATCTGATCCACTATCTCGCTCATTCTCGAAAGCTCTTCCTCGAACTTTCCCATCCTCATGCTCTCGTCCTCTTCCCTTCTGAAGTGCGTGAACACGCCACTGTAGAGGTTGGAACTGAAATGTCTTGCTGTTGTGTACATTCCAGCTTGCATCATCAAGACCGCTTGTCCAAAACTCCTCAAGAAAGTCGTCTTCCCACCCCTGTTGGCTCCAGTTATTATAAACAATTCTTTCCCTTTCTCCTTCAAACTGTTTCCGACGACTTTTCCCCCATTTGTCAAAGCCAAACTTATGTTGACCAGGTTTTCAAACGATACCTTCCTTTCCTCTGATACCAGAGGGAATGTAACGGGGATTCCGAGATCTTTCAGACTTTCGTATAAGTTGATCGATGCCACGTAGAACGCGATTTCTCTTCTGAGCTTTTTAAAGAAACCTTCTATGTGATCTGCAGCACACGCCACTACGCTCGTCACTTCGCTTATCCCCCTGTTTCTCAACTCATCGAGGGCCTGGGCTCCAGCTTCATCCCTTGGGTTCAACCTGTACGAGTAAACCTTCTGCTTGTTGAAAATCTTCTGGAACCATTTCTTTTCCAACGGTTTTATCAGTGTGTAATCTCTCCCTTCATTTCCTTCCCCTATTGAGACTTTTAGCAAAACTCCCCTTTGGAACTTGAGCTTCTCCACCATATCCTCAACTTTTCTGAGGTACTCATCGCTCAGCTCCCTCTTTATCATCTTGAAGAAGTTACTGAATCCTTCCGAGTGAAACTTCTCTGAGCTTTCGTCAGACACCCTTCTGAGTCTTTTCAGAAATTCCAGGAGAGCTTCCAAAGTCCTTCTAGCCCCGCTTAGTACATTCGCTGGAGTTTTCCATCCGAATATTCCCCACCACTTTTCCCTTTTGCTCTCCTCCACTTCTATGGTCATTTTGTAAAGGTTTCTAACTATCTCTGGATTCTTGAGCGCGTCTTTCAGTATCTCCTGCCGATAAGCTACGGCATCTTTGTCTGTCAGGGGATTCAAAAGAACTTCTTTCGATATTTCGAGTATGTACTGGTCACCTTTGGACATGTGCTCGAAGATCACATCGAGTCCAAGGTCGTTTATGAGATCCTCCGAATTTTCTGGAATAGGGCTTTTCGTAAAATCCTTGTCCCTGTACATGAGAAGAACTTTCATCGTATCACCCGCTCTTTTATCTTCTCATAGGTTAGGTTGTACTTCTCGGCTATGGATACAGCATATGCCAGACCGTTCGATGGTTTCCTGATGATCTTGAAAGTTCTCACAGATGGATCCACCGGATCCACCTGTGCAACCATGCTGACTATCTTATCGCTGTATCTCGTCAATTCATCTGCGAACGTGACCCAAACTCCTATACAATCTTTTTTCAGTATCTTGTCCAATATCTTTTTACTCAACTCTATCATGTCTAAGAGCGCTGCTGAGGAGAACACTTCGTTCATGACTACCACACTTCTCTCAGTGGCTTTTTCGACGATGTCTTTGGCCCTTACTAGATCGTCTTCCAATTTGCTACGGAGGCTTTGTAGCTCTTCCTGCCTTTCAAAGTGCGTGAATATCTCATCGGGTATCAAGAGTTTCGCACTCGAGGCCGGTATTGGAAGCCCAAGGCTTGCCAGATAGTGCAGCTGCCCAAAAGTTCTCGCGAACGTAGTTTTTCCACCCTGGTTCGGCCCGGTGACTATTATGATTCTCTCTGGGTCATTTAAATAGAAGCTGTTTGTAACGACTTTTTCCCTCTTCCCGAGATTCATGGCGAGTGCGATGTCGAACATGTCGTTCGCGTAGGTGTTCTTATCAATTTCGCTGACCTTGGGATAGCAAAATGGAAATCCGCTGTCTCTGAGAGGGACGATGAATTCGAAATAGGATAGATAAAATTGAAGTTCTCTTTCGAACTTCAGAACGCATCTGTTCAAAAAGTTATCATGTTTTTTGATGAATTCGTCAAGCTTCTCGAAAGGCTCTGGATAGAGCTTTACAACGAAATCTAGAATAGCCGCTTCGATGTGGTTCATTCCATGGCTCTCGGTTATCTCAAACTCGTACTGATTACATTCAGAGTCCTTGAACTTTGAAAAGACCTCCTCAACGGTTGGGGCGTAATTTTCCTCACCTTCGAACTTCTTAACGCTGAACTTCCCAGGTTCTATCACAAGAGAATACCTTATCTCAGATAGAGATTTTTTCACCTCTTTCGATTCCCTTACGAGTGATCGGAATTCCTCGGAGTTGACGTGTCCTCTGAGAAAGTCTCTGAAATTTCTCAGACCTTCGGACTCGATGTTTGAATTCTCGAGATCGTTCAGAAGGTTTTCAACAGATTCCGAATACAGGATCGCGTTTTCAAGTATCCAACCTTTTTTGTTGTACTCGTAATCCAGTTTTTCTATCATCCTATTCAACCTATCCACTCTCTCCATTCTCTTTGAGAAGTCTTTTAGGAATCCGAAGATCTCTTCCTTTTCTATGTCTTTCGCTACGTCTTGCCTGAAGTTTATTTCGCTTCCACTTTTGAGTGGAGATAGGAAGAAGGGTTTTAAGTTGTGCCTCTCACGAGAGGCGATAATTCTATCGAAGACCCTATCAAGTCTTAGATCGTGAAGGGACTCAGACGAGGCTTCCTGAGGAGATTCCTCTTTTTCGTAGAGTATGCTCGGACAATTCACAAATATCCCTCCCTGAAAAAACGAAACCCCTACCGCTCAGGTAGAGGCCATCAGCCCTTTTCGGGCGTTTCGGGCGAGCCTCATCGCCCATATATAGTTTGTAAGAATTTTACCACACATCACTGAAGCTTGAAATCCCATTTCCCCTATGGCCTAATAACGCCCGGTCGGAGGCGTGTCCGAATTGGCTAAGGAGCCGGTCTCGAAAACCGGTGGGCCCAGTGCCCTTGTGGGTTCGAGTCCCACCGCCTCCGCCAAGTGGACAGAGTCTTTGAATGTGGTATAATACGCAAGCGGCGACCCGGTAGCTCAGCAGGTAGAGCACCTGACTTTTAATCAGGGGGCCGCGGGTTCGAATCCCGCCCGGGTCACCAGCGAGAGTGGCGGAACTGGCAGACGCGTCGGACTTAGAATCCGATGGGCGAGTAGCCCGTGTGGGTTCGAGTCCCACCTCTCGCACCAAGGTATGCGGGCATAGCTCAGCGGTAGAGCGCCTGCTTGCCAAGCAGGAGGTCGCGGGTTCGAATCCCGTTGCCCGCTCCATCAAGGCGGCTCGATCAGAGCCGCCTTTTTGTTCGGAGGTGATCCTTTTGATACTCGGTGCGGTTGGAGATGCCCTTGGTTTTCCAGTCGAGTCCGGAGCTGTTGAGAAAATTGAAGGGTTCGTGGATTGGAGATTAAAAGGTGAGATCGTCAAGAAGGGTGAATACTCAGATGACACGCAGCTCACCCTTGCAACGGCAAGGTCTATCTGGAACGGCAGATTTCATCCAGAGTATTTCGCTTACGTAGAGCTTCCTATGTGGGTTTACTACCAAAGAGGTGCCGGAAGATCCACAAAGAAGGCTGCGATGAACTTATTTTCCGTAAGAATCCAGTGGCGTGGAAACTTCTACATGGGATATGAAGAGGCCGGTGGGAGTGGCGGGGTCATGAGGATTCACCCAATCACTGAGAAAGTGAAAGATGATGAAAATATGGCTGTGGACATCTTCAAAAACATAATGATAACCCACGGCCATCCCATGGCGTTCGCAGGTGCGTATTTAGTTGCGGCAGCTTCTAAATCTGAAAGAGACTTCAAGTCCATATACGACAAGTTTGAGAAGCTCTCCAATATCGTTGTGAACTTTTTAAGCGAGCCAGGTGAGATGTCCAAATGGCTCAAGGAGAGAAAGACCGATTTTCTGAAAGGCTTTCAGAATGAGGTTGAAAAGCTCAAGAGATTTTTCGAACTTGTGAATGAAGTATCGGAATATGGTGAATACTGCGAGCTTGTTGGTGAGAAAGATCACCCGGGTTCTGGGAGAGGGGTCTCTCTGTGCGCGGTCTACCTTTATTTGAAATCGGACCCAAGAGATGCTGTTTTCAAAGCGGCAAATGAAAAAGGAACCGATACAGACACAATAGCCTCGATCGTCGGCAATCTCTTTGGTTATTCCGAAGATTTCAAAGATCTGGCTTCAGAGGTTCAGGATGGGGATTACATAAAGTCTCTAGAGAAATCGAGCGGGTTGGAAAGAATTGTAAACAGAGAAGAGATCCGGAATTGGGCCATGGAGTACGAGAAGGGGCTAAGAGAGGATAAAATCCCCACCAGTCATCCAATCTTTGGAGATCTCGAGCTGGTGGAAAGCAGGGGAAAGAGGAATTTCTTCAAAACGGAAGAGGGTCAAACTATTCTTCTCTAAACGCTCGTTGCATCTTGACCTCCATCGACGACTACCGTTTGTCCTGTTAGAAAAGCCGCTGGTTCAGACACCAGGAAAGCTACCACCGAGGCGATCTCCTCAGGTTTGCCGAGTCTGTGCATCGGTATGCTTTCAGCGAGTTCTTCGAGTACTTCCTCGTAGTCTTTTCCCGTTCTCTTAGCTTTGTCGTTCAAGAGCAGTTTAACCCGATCTGTTAATGTGTATCCTGGTGCAACGGCGTTCACGGTGATGTTGTACTTTGCGAGTTCCAGAGAGAGAGTTTTCATCATCCCGGTTATCGCCATCCTTATCGAGTTCGAGAGTATGAGATTCTTTATAGGGTTTCTCACGGATATGGATGTCAAGAACACGATCCTTCCCCATCTGTTCTCGATCATCTTCGGAACCGCTAACCTCACGAGCCTTTGAGCGCTCATGAAGTTTGTCTCGAACGTTTCAGACCAGTCTCTCTCATCCACGTCGAAAAATCCTCCGGGTCTTGGCCCTCCGGCGTTCAGAAACAATATGTCGACCCTTCCAAAGTTCTCAACGGCCGCGTTGTATATCTTCTTCGCCGTTTCTTTCTCTTTAAGGTTCCCCGGAACGATCACAACCTTCGCTCCTATCTTTTCCAGTTCATCTTTGGCCTTTCTGAGGTTCTCTTCGCTTCTTGAATTTATCACCAAATCTGCTCCCTCTTCTGCGAGCTTTCTTGCAACGGCAAATCCTATTCCCTTACTGGCGGCTGTTACGATCGCCACCTTTCCCTTTATCCCTAGGTCCATTATCTCACCCCGATATCATTCTCTTGACAGCGCTTATTATTCCCCTGAAAGCCTTTCGATCCGTGCTCTCTATGTAAACCCTGACCAAGGGCTCAGTACCGGATGGACGTGCAAGTAGCCAGGTATCCGGTGCATCTAGAAAGTACCTAACCCCGTCTATCTCATCCCTTCTGACTATCTTGAGCCCTGCGAACTCGTTCTCGATGTATCTGAACTTGTTTACGAGTTCGTCTCTTTCGATGTTGCTCTCGACTTCCAAGTCTATTCTCGTGTTGAAGAACTCACCATACCTCTGCTTAAAATCCTCTCTTATTTCTGAAAGATCCTTCCCTTCGTAGGCTATCATCTCGAGAACAAGAAGATCCGCGATTATCCCGTCTTTTTCCGGTGTGTGATCTCTTATGGATAGCCCTCCACTCTCTTCACCGGCTATTATCGCTCCTTTTTGCATCAGAAGTGGCCCCAGGAATTTGAACCCAACCGGTGTTTCCATGACATCTTCTCCAAATTCCTTCGCTACCCTATCGACGGCGTGAGAAGTGGCGACGCTTCTCGCCACAGGCCCCTTCATTTTCTTGTTTCTGTACAGATGATCTGCAAGGAGCGCTATGACTTCGTTGGGCTTCACGAACTCTCCTTTGTCGTCGACCACACCGAACCTGTCTGAATCTCCGTCTACTGCGAGCCCTATCTTCCATTTCCTGTCCTTGACGGTTTCACCGATCATCCTCATCCTGCTCTCGTCGGGTTCTGGTCTTCCCCCCCCGAAGTATGGATCCCTGTAGTCGTGAAGTATCTCGTATTCTGCGGCAAGCTCTTTTATTATCGGGTCTAGATATCCTATCGATGCGCTGTACATGAGATCCACGACGACCGTAATCCCAGCTTGTCTTATCCTCTCGAAGTCCACCGTTTCCTTAACCTTCTTGTAATATTCGTTGAACGGATCTATTATCTCGAAAAGCCCCTCATTCGCCGCTTCCTTGAGCGGCATCGTTTTGACTTTTATCTCTCCGTTCATCACAAGTTCTATCTTCTTCTCTATGGATTTGGTTACATCTGGGAGTGCCGGTCCTGCACTCGATGGGTTGAACTTGACTCCGCAGTACTCCGGTGGATTGTGTGAGGCTGTTACGTTTACACCACCATCCAGATTTCTGTTCAGTATAACCCAGGACAATACAGGGGTCGGCGTCGGGTTTTCTGGCATGTAAACCTTTATTCCGTTGCCGGTGAGAACCTCCGCTATAACGGTTACGAACTTCTCGGTCATGAACCTCGGATCTCTTGCGACGATTACTCCTTTTTCCGTTTCTCCTCTCTCTTTCAGGTGTTCTGCTATCGCTTGTGCAACATTCCTCACGTTCTCAAAGGTAAAGTCATCTGCTATTATTCCCCTCCATCCGGAAGTTCCAAATTTTATTTTCACGTTCGATCACCTCCTAAAAAATTCTACCACAAGCGGTCACTTGAGAATTGATGTAAAATAGCCAATCGAGGTGATATCGTGTACGATCCAAATCTCATAAGAAACATCTGCATAATAGCCCACATAGATCACGGGAAGACGACACTCATCGACAGAATTCTAGAACTGACTGGATCCGTGGACTCTCACAAGATGAGGGAGCAGTTCCTGGACATGATGGATATAGAAAGGGAGCGTGGCATAACGATAAAGGCCCAACCGGTTAAGATTCTCTACAAGGCTTCCGATGGAAAGACTTACGAGATAAACATAATTGACACTCCGGGTCACGTTGACTTTTCTTACGAAGTTGGCAGGAGCATGGCGGCGTGTGAAGGGGCGGTTCTTCTAGTCGATGCAAGCCAAGGTGTGGAGGCGCAGACCGTTGCTCACACATATCTCGCTATAGAGAACGATTTAGAGATAATCCCGGCGATCAATAAGATAGATCTTCCAAGCGCGAACGTCGAGGAAACTGCCATTCAGATAATGGACCTTCTCGGGGTGGATGAGGACGAGATACTCAAGGTCAGTGCGAAAGAAGGAACGGGAGTTAAGGATCTTTTGGAAGCGATTGTGAAACGTGTTCCTCCACCGAAAGGGAGTGTCGATGACAAGTTAGCGGCTCTCATATTCGATGCGAGGTACGACAAATACAGAGGAGTTGTGGTGTCCGTCAGGATTTTCTCTGGAAGACTTTCAAAAGGTGATGAGATAATCACCATGTCCAACGGCAATGAGTACGAGGTTGACGAAATAGGTATCTTCACCCCTTTCATGACGCCAGTCGAGACGCTTTCGGCTGGAGAAGTTGGATACGTCATAGCAGGGATAAAGGAAGTCTCACTCGCAAGAGTCGGTGATACGATAACTCACAAGGTTGATCCCGTGGAAAATCCACTTCCGGGCTACAAAGAAATAAAGCCGATGGTGTACGCTGGAATGTATCCGGGTCTTCCAGAGTACTATCAAGAGTTGAGGAAAGCCTTGGAGAAATTGAAGCTGAACGACTCTGCTCTCACTTTTGAGCCCGACAACTCGCCTGCACTCGGCTTTGGATTTCGTGTGGGGTTTCTGGGGCTTCTTCACATGGATGTTGTTAGAGAGCGTATAGAAAGGGAGTTCGACCTCACAGTTATACTGACGGCTCCCAACGTTGAGTACAAGGTGAAGATGAGAAATGGTGAAACGATAAGCGTTACAAATCCCTCGAAGTTTCCAGATGAATCCGATATAGAGGAAGTTTACGAACCTTGGGTAGATCTATCGGTGATCACCCCGGGTGACTACATGGGAAACATGATAAACCTGATACAAGTTGAGAAGAGGGGAAAGCTCTACACGACAGAGAACGCCGGAAGGGATAGGGTCATATTGAGGTTTGAAGCTCCTCTATCTGAGATAATCTTTGATTTCTTTGATAGGATGAAAGCCCTCAGTCGAGGCTATGCGTCTATGGATTACGAATTCCTCGAATACAGGAAATCGGATCTCGTCAAGATCACGATTCTCGTCAACAGAGAGCCTGTCGATGCTCTGACTTTCATAGCGCACAGGTCGAAAGCTTATCAAGTGGCGAGAAAACTCGTGGAAAAGCTCAAAGACCTCATTCCTCCCCATCAATTCCAGATACCGATACAGGCCAAAGCTGGTGGAAGAATAATAGCCAGAACAGATATAAGGGCTCTCAGGAAGGATGTCCTCGCAAAGTGCTATGGTGGAGATGTGACTAGGAAGATGAAGCTCCTGGAAAAGCAGAAAGAGGGGAAGAAAAAGTTGCGAGAAATTGGAAGGGTCCGTATCCCCCAAGAAGCCTTTCTGGCACTTTTGAAGATATCAGAGGATGAAAATTAAGGACGTAGAGTCTAACAAACCTTCCTTCCCTGAAGTGTTTTCGTTTCTTTTCGAGACACAAGTGGTAAAATTTACTCGAAACCAATTCAAGGAGGTGGTCGTTGGTGAAGAAGCTCGTCGTGTTTTTCTTGGTTGTTCTCAGCGTTTTGCTGCTTGCCAAGACAACTCTGACCATAGTCGAGGTCTTCACGAGCCCTGAGAGAGACGCCATATTGAAAAACATCATCAAGAAGTTTGAGGAGCAGAACCCGGGGGTTGAGATCAACCTCATTTCTCCACCGTATGAAACCGCCTACCAGAAGATCTACACAATGATCTCCAACAAGCAGCCGATTGATATCGTGGAAGTTGGGGACTGGTCACTGAGCACGCTTGCGGCGATGGGTGGACTTGAAAATCTCGAGCCTTACATAGCGAAGTGGGACGGAGCGAAGTACATGCTTCCAAACCTTCTGGAGTTCGCTAGGATATACAAGGGAAAGGCCTATCTGATACCGAACGCTGTTTACGCTAAGACGCTCTTCGTTAGAAAAGACGTCTTGAAGAAGTACGGGATAGAACACGCACCGAAAACGGTCTTCGAGCTTTACGGGATGGCGAGTTATCTCACAAATCCGAGAAAAGGGCAATACGGTTATGATTTCAGAGGAAAGGGATATCCAACCGACTTCATAGATCTATTCGTAACTTCGTTCTTTGACGACATAGACCCGAACAACATGTATCTAACAAAGAGCGGAAAGCTTATCTGGAGTGATCCGAGGGCGAAGTACGGTCTGGAGCTTTATGTGAAGCTTTTCAAGAACACCGCTCCGAAAGACGCGGTCAACTGGGGATTCTCCGAGCAGATAAACTCCTTCGTGTCCGGAATAACTCCGCTCCTTTACCAGGATCCGGACTCACTCGGTATACTCAAGGGTAACCTTCCGGACAACCTCTTCGAAACCGATCCTCTCCCAGTTGGACCTTACGGAAAAGCATACCCGCACTATGGATTCTCCGGTTGGGGGATCGTCAGCTACTCCAAACACAAGGATCTCGCTTGGAAGTTCATAGAATTCTTCAACTCCCCAAAAATCCTTTCGTACTGGTGTAAGAACTACGGAGTGCTTCCACCAGACAAGAGGGTTTACGAGAACGATCCTTACTTCAAGAGTGATAAGTACAAGGGATGGATAGAGATGTTCAACGATCCAAAGCACTACCAGTTCACGAAACAACCCATTTGGAGTGAGGCTTGGGGCAAGTGGACGGAGTTTCAGGAGAGAACGATGCAGGAGGTTCTCCTTGGGAAGAAGTCCATCGATCAGGTTCTCAAGGAGTGGTCCAAATTCTGGGAGAAAGCTGGTCTGAAGTGAGGAAGCCGCGCCGCTCGGCGCGGTTTTTCCTGTACGCCATTCTTCCAGTAGTCGCCGTGGTTTCCTTCCTCGTTGTCTACCCGACGATAAGAGGAGTGATCATGTCGTTTCAGAATTACAACCTCTACAACCTCCGAAACGTTCACTTCGTCGGGTTTGAAAACTACAAATCCGTTTACACCGATAGCAGATTTTACGAAGACCTCTGGAACACCGTCCTCTGGATAGCCGGTTCGGTTTCTCTGCAGTTCATACTGGGTTTCATCTTAGCGCTCCTGATGTGGAAGCCGTTCAAGGGCAGGGGGATCTACGCAGGACTCGTGTTCTATCCTTGGGCGCTCTCGGGGTTTGCAATAGGACTCGTTTGGTCTTGGCTGATGAACGGGACTTTTGGCGTGATAAACGATATCCTCATGAGACTTCACCTTATAGAATACCCGATACACTTTTTATCAGATCCGAAATGGGCTATGTGGTCCGTGATCTTGATAAACGTTTGGTATGGCATCCCGTTTTTCGCGATAATGATACTAGCGGCCCTCCAGTCCGTACCGAGCAGCGTCGTCGAGGCGGCTATGATAGATGGGGCGAGCTCGGCAAGAAGGCTCTTTCAGATAATAATACCCTACATAAAACCCACGATCTTGAGCACACTCCTTTTGAGGGTCATATGGGTGATGAACTTTCCAGATATCATATACGGAACGACGAGGGGAGGACCGGCAGGCGCTACAGAGATCTTGTCGGTTTACATGATAAACGTGGTCTTCTACGAGAACGACTACAGTAAAGCTGCAACCGTTGGCGTAACCATACTCGCCATACTCATCACCTATACCCTTGTTTACATTAAAACCACCTCTTACGAGGAGCTGGAATTGTGAAAAAGAAGTGGATGTCTTTCACAAGGTATCTCTTGCTAAGCGTTTATCTCGTGTTCGCACTGTTTCCACTCGTGTGGATCTTCCTGACTTCCATAAAACCTCCTATGGAAGTCTACAGCTTTCCGGTGAAGTACTTACCTTCCAAACCGACTTTTCAAAACTACCACCGTCTTTTCAGCTATGCACACTTTGGAAAGTATTTCAAAAACAGCTTGACGGTTGCTGGTATATCCGCTCTGGCATCCACCGTTATGGCGTCCTTAGCTGGTTATGCTCTCGCGAGGTTCAAGAATAGGTGGGTCCTCCCAATAATTCTGTTTCTCTTCTTCGCTCAAATGATACCGGCTTACCTCGTCATGATACCTCAGTACGTCATGTTCTCAAAGTTCGGAATGCTCGATAAGCTTTCGAGTGTAATCCTAATATACTCTGGAATAGGCTCTGCTTTTTCCACGATAATGGCGCGGGGGTTCATCGCGAGAATACCAGTTGAACTCGAAGAAGCCGCCATGATAGATGGATGCACAAGGCTCTGCTCGCTCTTTAAAGTGACCTTCCCCTTGGTTCTTCCAGGACTATCCGCTGTTTTTTCTTTCAGCTTTGTGAACAGCTGGAATGAGATATTCATTGCATCGCTCTTTTTGAACAGCGATAACAAGATGACTGTCCCTGTTGCGCTTTATTCTTTCATATCGAAAGCCGGGGTTAACTGGGGATTCCTCTCGGCTGGGCTTGTCGTCGCACTTCTTCCAACGATAATAGTATTCGCATTCGCGCAGCGCTACATCGTTGAAGGGTTGACGAAGGGTGCTATGAAGTACTGAGATAGCACGCAGCCAGGTGGTTTTCGCTCACTTCCACGAGATTTGGTTCGCTCTCTTCGCACTTCTTCATCTTGAACGGACATCGTGGGTGATACCTGCATCCCTTGTTTGCAACGATCATGTCCGGAACTTCCAAGCCTATCAAGTTCTTCCTGTCTGGATCGGGGTTTGGTATAGACCTCATGAGGAGCTTCGTATAAGGATGGATTGGATTTTCAAAGAGCTCTTCAGATGGTGCCATCTCTACGATCTTTCCGAGATACATAACCGCTATTCTGTCACTCATGTACCTTATCACGGAAAGGTCATGAGATATGAATAGGTAAGTCATGTTCAGACTCTCCTTCAAGTCCTTGAGAAGGTTGAGTATCTGAGCTTGAACAGAGACGTCCAGAGCCGATGTCGGCTCGTCCAAAACGACGAATTCGGGTCTGAGTATGAGAGCTCTGGCTATGGCGATCCTCTGGCGCTGGCCTCCAGAGAATTCGTGTGGATACCTGTTAAGGTGCTCCGGCCTGAGGCCAACTGCGACTATGGAGTCGGTTATCCTCCTTTCTATCTCGGATTTCGACAACTTTTCGAAGACTTTCAAAGGACGTGAAAGGATCTCTCTGACAGTCATCCTCGGATTCAAAGAGCTGTAAGGATCCTGAAAAACTATTTGAATCTTCTTTCTAAGGGGCCTGAACTTCTTTTGATTCAGAGATGAAACTTCCTCGCCACGGAAGAATATCTTTCCAGCTGTCGGTTCGATCAGCCTCACGATGGTTCTTCCGAGAGTTGTCTTACCACATCCTGATTCACCTATGAGACCGAGCGTCTCACCTTCCATCACTTCGAAAGACACCCCGTCGACCGCTTTCACAATTCTCTTACCGATCTTGAAATGCTTTTTGAGGTTTTCAACTCTCACGAGACCGCTCAAGTGATATCCCTCCCGACCAGATGGCAGGAGACGTAT
>JALVXE010000018.1:621-4591 GCA_027038385.1 Thermotogaceae bacterium | reverse complement strand
TAGGGTCGTACAAGTTCAGTGGTGGAAGGGGCCTTGTCAATTCGAAATTCGATTCCCAATAAGAGTAGATTGTCCCCACGTCTTTCCAGTAACCGTCGAACCTGAAAGCATAGAGCTTCCCGAGATTTCCACCGACTATCTTCGGTATTATGTCCTTTCCAAAATCATGTGAAGAATTCGGATCCTCTTCATCCTCTATCAAGATGTTTCTTAGAAACTTCCAGTTGAAAACATATATTCCAAGTGACGCCAAATTACTTTTCGGCTCGCTAGGCTTCTCCTGAAACTCCACTATCCTCCCGTCGATTTCGGTCACCATTATTCCAAACCTGTGGGCTTCCTCGAGAGGAACCTCCATACAAGCTATCGTTCCATCAGCATCCTTCGATATGTGAAAGTCTATCACGTCGTTGTAGTCCATCGCGTAGACGTGATCTCCGGAGAGTATCACGACGTACTCCGGATTGTACTGATCAACGAACTCTATGTTCTGAAATACTGCGTTCGCCGTTCCCTTGTACCAATCTGACTCCTTATTCCCCTGATACGGCGGGAGGATCACAACACCCCCATCTTTTCTGTCCAGATCCCACGGTTTTCCTATACCTATGTGCTTTGAGAGCACGTGTGGACGGTACTGTGTGAGAACGCCGACTGTGTATATCCCGCTGTTAACCGTGTTGCTGAGTGTGAAATCTATTATCCTGTACTTTCCACCGAACGGCACTGCGGGTTTCGCTATCTTCTCCGTGAGTATTCCGAGTCTCGTCCCCTGACCACCGGCCAGTATCAAGGCGATTATTTCGCTCCTCCTTCTCATCATATCACCGCCCTCTTTTCGAAGACGAGTATCTCGTTCTCACCTATGATCTTCTTCTCCTCTCTGACGATAGAGTCTTTGTCTATCACGACGTTGTAAACCATCGCACCTTCTTCCACAGTACTTCCTTCCATTATTATCGAGTTCTCCACCACCGCTCCAGCCTTGATCTTAACTCCCCTGAATATGATCGAGTTTCTCACGGTTCCCGTTATTATGGCTCCATCGGATATCAGAGAATTCTCAACTGACGCGGTTCCAGAGAACTTCGGAGGTGGAAGATCCTTGAGCTTCGTGTAGACTTTTCCGTTTCTGTAAAAAAGCTCTTCCCTGACTTTCAGATCCAGTATATCCATGTTCGTTCTGTAATACTCTTCAACACTCTTCTTTATATTTCGCCAGTATCCATCGAATCTGTAAGCACAGACTTTGAGCTTTCTAAGATTTGGTATGACTATGTCGAGTAGTAGATCCACACCTCCGTGGGGAACGAACGAGTACAGCAGATCCATCAACAGGTACTTGTTCATGAAGTACACTCCGAGGAACGCCGTTCTTGACTTCGGTTCTTTCGGTTTCTCTTGTATGGAGACTATTCTGTCGTTCTCATCCATTTCCACTATCCCGTACTGTGTCAGATCGTAGCTGTCATCAAGCTCTTTCACAAGGAGTGTTATATCGGATCCCCTTTGTATATGAAATTTGAACATGTCGGTAAAATCTATCTTGTATATGTGATCTCCGGATCCTATCAGGACGAAGTCCTCTTCCCCTCTTCTTAAAAGCGTCATGTTCTGGTATATAGCATCGGCTGTCCCCCTGTACCAGAGGTTGCCTTCAGGTGACACATACGGCTGGAGTATGAAGAGCCCTCCATTTTTCCTGTCCAGATCCCATTCCTTCCCAGACCCAAGGTGGTCCATCAAACTCCTTGGGTTGTACTGCGTCATGACACCGATCTTGACTATCCCACTGTTGACCATGTTGCTGAGGGTAAAGTCTATTGCTCGGTACTTGCCGAACATCGGCATAGCGGCGGACGCCCTTTTTTCAACCAACACCCCAAGGTTCTTTCCCCTTCCTCCAGCCAGTATCAGTCCAAGTATCTTCATACTACCACCCCTTCTCAAGGCGAGCCCAGACGCATTTAAGATAGAGGGTTTCGGGAATCTGAGCTATGTAAGGGTGATCCGTGTCTTGATAGGTTACGTTGAGGATCCTCCAGACGAGTCCTTCCCCCTCTATCCCTCTTCTGATAGATTCTATCAAAATCGATGTGTCTATGTTATACGCACAAGAACATAGAACAAAAATTCCTCCAATTTTCAAAACATCTTTTACAAGCCACGTGAGCTTTGAAAGAATCGAAACGGCTTTTTTTCTCTCACTTTTCTTTTTTATCAGAGATGGCGGATCTGCCACGACAACGTCAAATTTCTCAGAGGTTCCTTCTAGGAATTCGAAAGAGTCTGCCCTCACAAACTCTGCATTCAACCCGTTGATCTTTGCGTTCTTCTTTGCTATCTCTATATCGTCCTCAGACTTGTCCACACCGATGACCTTAAAACCAGAGTACGCCAGGTTGAGCGCGAATCCCCCT
Source organism: Thermotogaceae bacterium (assembly GCA_027038385.1). Taxonomy (GTDB): domain Bacteria; phylum Thermotogota; class Thermotogae; order Thermotogales; family Thermotogaceae; genus WGAO01. The sequence goes on along the minus strand of JALVXE010000018.1, from coordinate 2,171 downwards.
GTGTATGTATAGAGATCGAGTGCCTTCTCGCCGGGAAGGTGTCTGACGAGCTCTCTGTTTTTTCTCTGATCGAAGAAGAATCCCGTTTTCTGACCGTTTGGAATGTCAACTAGAAACTTCAAGGAGTTCTCCTCAACGAACATAACATCTGGAACACTTCCCTTCAAAAGCCCCTTATTCCTTTCAAGCTTTTCTTCGCTTGAAGTCTCGAAGTCACTCCTTTCGTATATGAAGGAAGCGTTTGAAAAGTTCAACAAGGCATTCACGAATTTCTCCTTGAAAAGTTCTGCACCCTTGGTTCTAAATTGTACTACGAATCCACTTCCATATTTGTCTGCTATTATTCCCGGAAGGAAATCTCCTTCGGCATGTATCAACCGGAAGCTCTGATCGTCCGAGAAAGGCCTTTTTCTTCTAGCATCTTTGATCCTGCTAAAGAAGAACTTCTCATCTATTTCCTCGTCTTTAGATGTCAACATCCTGATCGAGATTCTCGATTCAGAGAAAAACCCCTTACCTAAGAAATCTCCATTTTTTGAAAAAACGTTCGATACGTGTCCCTCTTCACCGATAATCTCTTCTATTTCATCTCTGAAGATCCACGGATAGAAGTTTTTTATCTTCCTCTCGACACCATTTTTGAGATATACGATCCTCATCCCTCTACACCCAGAAATTCCTTTATTCCTTCCTTTTCCCTCTCATCTATGTAAAGTCTTTTGTAGCTTCCAACTCCTTCGATTTCAACGGTTATGGGGTTCCTCGTTATCCCTTTCACTGTTCTTTCATCTAAATCGTATTTTCTCAACGAATCAAGAAGCTTCAACAATGCGGAGTTGTCAAGGTTTGAGTTTCCGGAAAGAGATCTCACAACCTTTCCCACTATGAACACATCGAAAAATCCCCTGCGTCGCTTGAGACCTCTTATCAGATCTCCAAGGTTTTGAACGTCTTTTCCAAGGAGGCTCTTCGAGAATTTCTCGAGATTTTTCCCACTGAGGTCCACATATCTCCACTGAGGGATATCTATGTCGAAAACGTCTTTGAAGAACGCGTAATCGTCAATGGGATCACCCTTGAGGTACTTTCCGGTTTGCGGATCATACAAACCTTTTTCAGCGTACAGAACCTTCACGGATTCCATCCTCGAATTCAATAATATGAAAGCGTAGTCATCACCATTCCTCATTATGTACAAAACTTTCTCTGCAGAGTAGACTGGAGAATTTTTTAAACTCATCCTCATGGTGTAGTAGACGATTGAGAATACCCCGAGAACGACCAATATGGTTACTATCAGTGGAGCAAAGTTCCTTCTCTTTCTCCTTATCCTCATCTGACCACCTCCACAACGGAATTCCAGGTTTCAACACTTTTTGGAAGAAGGTACCTGTTTGTGTTCAGAGCGTATACCATGCGACCTTTCAATATTTCTATGAAAGCTCCCTTGAGATCTCCGTAAGCTATTTCCCTCAACTTCTCCACGCTCGGAAAATCTCTATCGAATCCCACCGTGTCGGATATCATAAGCGCTATTCCAACATCATCCA
>JALVXE010000018.1:0-611 GCA_027038385.1 Thermotogaceae bacterium | reverse complement strand
GCAATCAGGACGGATTTGTCAATAACTTTGAACCTTCTTTTGAGAAATTCAGCCGCTAACTTTCCGTGAAGGAGTATGGGATGCTTTCTTTCAACATCTTCGATTTCTAAGTTCCAGATCTCGGATATCCTCAAAAGCTTCTTTGGAGGAACATCCCTGAAAAGATCGTGTGATACAGCGGCCAATTCGATTTTTTTCGGATCTATCCCGTGGATTCTCGCCAACATCAGCGCGAAATCCCTGACGCTTATCGTGTGAAAGAACCTCTCCTCGGTCATCATCGCTTCCGCGATTTTAAGGATTTTCTCTACCATATTTCTTTCTCCATCTCCTCTATCTCCAATCCCTCAACGTATTCTATTACGTTCTCTATCATCTCAAAAGTTCTGTGTATCATGTTCTTATCGTTGGAAACCATTGATATTCCCAAAACGAGAAAATCCTTGGAATCCTGAGCATCCACTTCGGATACGGAAACGTTGTGAGATTTCCTTATCTGATTTATCAACCTCTTGGACAAGCTCCTCTTCTCCTTTATGGAGTTCAATCCAAAGAGTCTTATCTTTATCCAGGCGGAACCGATGTTCATCTCATCACCTCTTCAAGGTCTG
>JALVXE010000017.1 GCA_027038385.1 Thermotogaceae bacterium | reverse complement strand
GAGGAGTTGGAACTTTCCGAAGATGAGCTCATATTCATAGACATAGTCTCCTCCATAGGGGCGATCATGGCCTACGCACACGAGAATTACGTATCCATGGAGAGGAGTAATCTCTTCCTATCAAAAGTTTTGAGCCTTCTCGATACCGTGCTTCTTTCAAATTCCAAAGAGGAGATCGAGGAGATAATACTCAGACAGATCTTCGATCTGTTTGACGATACATGCACCGTAGCGATAGGTTGGATAGACGATTTCGAGGACAACGTCCTGACCGTGAAGTACCTAAACGGCAAGGATGACAACGTGAACATCAGAAGACTCGTGGAGAGGGGAATAATGAAGTACGTCCTCACAACGGGAGAAGAATACGTAGTCAGGGACGTCTTTAAGGATCACATATACGTCAAAAGCAACGACACCTCCAGATCCGCAGTAGCACTACCCTTGAAATCTGAGAAAGGAATCGTCGGTGTCATGGAGATAGATAGGTCGACTCCCGATGCTTTCACAGAAGACGATCTGAGGGTTCTGAGGATATTCGTTAGGATAGTGTCAATAGTCGTTCAGAGGATGAAGTACTACAAAGACTTGAAGAACACCCTCCTGGACACTATAGAGGCCTTGAGCTACGCGATAGAGCTCAAAGATCCTTACACGAACGGTCATTCCAGGAGGGTGGCGAACTACGCAATGGCCATAGCCAGAGCTATGGGCCTGCCGAGGGACAGGATAGAGACCATAGAAATAGCTGCCCTCCTTCACGACATAGGAAAGATAGGGATAAGGGGATCAGTTCTGAACAAACCCTCGCGTCTCACAAGGGACGAGTACGAGGAGATAATGAAACACCCGATCTTGGGTGAAGAGCTGGTGAAGAGGATACGCAACTTCAAGCACATAGCGACTATAATAAGGCATCATCACGAGTTTTACGGTGGAGGAGGATATCCCGACGGTTTGAAGGGGGAAGAAATTCCCTTGGAATCCAGGATAATAGCCATTGCCGATGCGTTCGACGCGATGACCTCAGACAGACCTTACAGAAAGGCGTTGAGCGTCGATAGAGCCCTTGAGATTCTTGAAAAGGACGAGAGAAAGCAGTGGGATCCGAAGATAGTCAAGATTGCGATCAGAGTGTTCAAGGAGCTTCTATCGGAGGACTTAAAAGATGAAGATAGTGATCCTGAAAAATGAGAGGTTCTTGGAATCCGCTTCCAAGGATTTCAACCTTCCGATCTTCCCGGATTTCGATGGATTGCCCTTTTCCGAAAACAGTCCCTCTATAAGAGCGGAAAGGGTAAAAGTCTTGGTATCGATACTGAGGGGGGATTTAGAGGGATTCGTTACGACCATCACGGCCATATCGCGGCTTTTGCCAAGCCCTGAGAAGCTCTTAAAAGAGGTATGCAGTTTAAAAATAGGAGAAAAATTCCCGCTAACCCCTGAGAAGCTCTCTATTATGGGTTATTCAAGAGTTGAATACGTCTCATCCGTTGGTGAATTCTCCGTGAGGGGAGAGATCGTAGACATATTCACACCGTCAGAGAGATATCCCGTGAGGGTAGAGCTCTTTGATGAAGATATCGAAGACATAAGACTTTTCGATCCCTTCACACAGAAATCCATAGATAGGAAAGGCTCAACTGAAGTGATCCCGGCGTCTGAGAACCTCTCCGGTGATCCGAGTCTCGATACACTTCCGCACCTTCGTGAAGATACATCGACGATATTCGACTATCTGAAGGAATTCGAAGTTCTCGCTCAGAACTTGGATGGGATACTGAAAGAGCATGAGAAAAAGCTTCGTGAGATAAGGGAGATCGCAAAAGATAAGTGGGATATATACAGAAACTCGATGATACCAGCTGAGAATATCCTGAGGTTCCTCGGAAAGATCAAGAAGATAGACTTGAAGACGAAAACCGTGAAGAATACCGCCGATAGGGTCGAATCGGTGCCGATTCTAGATCTGGACGATCTTCGGATAGGAGATTTAGTCGTTCACAAAAGTTACGGAGTTGGAAGATTCGAGGGAATAGAACGTTCAAAGAGCGCTCTTGGAGAGAAAGACTTCGTGAAGCTCAAATACTCAGACGCCGTTTTGTACGTTCCGGTTGACAGGCTCTCAAAGATCCACAAATACATCGGACCCGATGACAGAGAGATAGATAGCTTGAGATCGAGCAGGTGGAGAAAAAGGGTAAAGAGGATAAGAAAGGACATCGAGAGAAGAGTGAAAGAGCTAGTCAGACTGTACGCGAAAAGGTCCACGGTCAAGGGAATAAGCCTTCCCGGGGATCCAGAGCTTGAAGAGAGATTCGCCCAGACCTTCCCGCACATAGAAACGAGCGATCAACTCAAGGCCATACATGAGGTCTTAGAAGATCTCGCTTCGGATAAACCCATGGATAGGTTGATAAGTGGGGATTCCGGATACGGAAAGACAGAGGTTGCCTTGAGGGCAGCTTTCAGAACAGTAGTTTCTGGAAAACAGGTTGCACTCTTAGCTCCAACAGTTGTTCTGGCCAACCAGCACTACAGGGTCTTCAAGGATAGGCTCGAGAATTTCGGGGTTGCCGTAGAGATTCTGGATTCGACTAAGAAGGGTAAGAAGAGAAAAGAGGTGCTTGACGGTGTATCGAGAGGCTCTGTAGACGTCGTTATAGGAACGCACTCACTCTTGTCTAAAGACGTGAAATTCGCGGATCTAGGACTCGTGATAATAGACGAAGAACAGAAGTTCGGTGTCGAGCAGAAGGAGAAACTCAAGGAGTTGAGACTTTCAGTGAACGTCCTATCCATGAGTGCAACTCCAATACCGAGGACCCTCCATATGGCCCTTTCTGGAATGAAAGACATATCGGTCATAAAGACCCCTCCACTTGGCAGAAAAGACGTTGTGGTGAACGTCGCACCCTATAGCGATTCCATCGTAAAAGCCGCGGTTCTCAGGGAGCTCGCCCGCGGAGGTCAGGTGATATACGTACACAACAGAGTAGAAGAGATATCGAAAGTTCACGAGAGGATAAAGAGAGTGCTCCCAGACGTGACCACGGTAGTCGCACACGGAAAGATGAACAAGAGAAAGCTAGAGAAGGCTATTGAAATGTTCTTAACCGGTGAGGTCGATCTTCTTTTGTGCACAACGATCATAGAGAGCGGAGTAGATATAGGAACGGCGAACACTATAATAGTCGACGACGCGCACAGGTACGGTCTAGCTCAGCTGTACCAACTCCGCGGAAGGGTTGGACGAAGATACACGAAGGGATACGCCTACTTTCTCTACCCCAAAGGTGTTTCAAAAGACGCTTTGAAGAGATTAGAGATAATAAAGAGTATCTCTGGAGCGGGAAGTGGGATGGAGATAGCCCTAAGAGATATGGAAATGAGGGGCTACGGGGACGTTCTCGGGCTCGAGCAGTCTGGTTACATCGAGTCCATAGGGTACAAGTATTACTTTGAGATGCTAAGAGAGGCTGTTGGGGAGTTAAAAGGAGAAAAGGGTGAAGAGATAGATGTGGAGATAATCGGCTATCCTGGAGATGTTCACATACCGGAGGACTACGTGCGAAATCCCCTTGAAAGGCTCAGAATATACAGAAGGCTTTCACTTTCAGAAAAACTGAACGATGTGGACGAAATAGCGTCCGAGCTCAGGGATAGGTTTGGAAAACTGCCACAACCAGTGATAAACCTCGTAGAGCTTTCAAAGCTCAGAATACGACTTTCAAGAATTGGGGTTGAGAAGATGGAGATAGGAAAAGGTTCTATCACGCTGAAGCTGAAAAGTCCCGAACCTGGTATCTTCTCCGATATTCCGCATGCTTTCGTCTCTGAAAGCACGATCGTTGTCATGAAAGACCTTTTGGAATTCTCCAGCTGGCTTTCAGACCAAGTAGACTCTCACGCCGAGGTTTGACAGTTCTCTCACCAGATCCTTCGAAGCTTCTGAACCGGTCACCAGGATATCCACATCCGTAGCGTTCAAAGTCTTGTAGGATTTCACGACTCCGAGCTTTTCATGATCCGCCAAGAGTATAACGAGTTTTGACCTTTTCGCCGTTTTTCTGGCGATCAAGCTCTCGCTGTAGTTTGAAACCGTCACTCCTTCGACAGGATCTACACCGTCTGCTCCCATGATCACAGCGTCAAACCTTATGCGATCCAGCACCTCGACTACCTGTTCTCCCACGCACTCGAAAGACCCCCTCCGCACCGCTCCACCTGTGTGAAGGAGATCGTACTCCTTCTTGAGATTTATCACAGCCCAGGCTGTCGTTATGGAGTTCGTCGCTATCGTCAATTCCTGAATAGGAGAGCTGTTGAGCTCCTGCACAGCGTAGTAAACGGTCGTTCCACCCATTGCGAAGATCGTCCAGCTGTTTTCTATTAGCTCAACCGCTTTTCCTGCTATCCTTAGCTTTTCCTCCTTGTTTTTTTCGAGTTTTAAGAAAAAGGGCATCTCGTAGTGAACGCTCTTTAGTATGGCACCTCCACGCTTTCTCTCGATCAATCCCTGAATCCTGAGCTCTTCCAAATCCCTTCTTATCGTGACTTCAGACACTTTGAGTTCTTTTGCGAGCTCTTCAACGGTGGCGTATCCCCTACTTTTCAGAACGGACATT
>JALVXE010000016.1 GCA_027038385.1 Thermotogaceae bacterium | reverse complement strand
GTATATCCCCTTTGAAGAACTTCTACCAGGATCCTTTCAATCATGAGGTTCATCTCCCATATGTTTCTGCCTTATCTATAGTATCCACTCCCTATGGGTTTTTTTGATCACGGATGAGATTGTTTGGCTCTGTTGAGAAAGGAATTTAAGCAAACTTGACAGAGTATAAGAATGTTTTAAAATAACCCACAAGTTTGATTTTATTCCATTCAGATGTTTATGGGGGGGATATTGTGAAAATTTCCACTAAAGTTTTACTTGGATCTCTGACGGCTACGGCAATAACTCTAGTTCTGGGAATTGTGGGGATCTCGAACGTAGAAAGACTTTCAAGATTTAGCAACGATATAGCAAATAAAGAATTGGTTAAGGTCAGTGCGAATGCAGTTATCCTAAGAAGTTTATCGGATATGGATTCCGAGGCCAATTGTTTGGCTTACACCACAGATGAAAGGGAGAGAGAACATTCCTATGAATCTATATACAAAGACATGGAAAGAGTTAAAGAAAAGCTCAGTGAACTTGATTCTATGAACATGTCTGAGAAGGAGGAAGAGACATGGAGCTTACTCAAACCAGCTATTAATGAGTGGATGAACAAATTAGAGGATTACCTGAAAAAGATGAGGGAGTTCGATGAGACGAAGATATTGAATCCAGACTATGTAATAGAGAGAACTTATGAATTTGGCGACAGTCTCTTCACCTATGCTCGAAATTTGCTGAAGTATATAAACGGTGCTTTAGAGAGATTCAACGGGCAGATGGATCCAAATAAATGCTCTCTTGGAAAGTGGATAAGTTCCTACAGACCTCAAAACGAAAAACTCAGAGAATTACTTTCTGAAATCCAACCATTTCACAGAAAGGTTCATGAAGGTGCTCAAGAAATAGTGAAGCTTGTCAAGAACGGTGACAGAAAAGACGCTATGAGGGTTTTTCAAAGTTTGGTAATTCCTAACGTTGAAAAGGTTAGCGAAACACTCGTTAATATGAGAAATATCGCTAAAGAAGCATTAGGAAAGAAACAAAAAGCACTTGCAGTTCTCTCCGAGCTTGATGTATTGAAGCATTCTTTGGAGGGACTTTCTTCTTCTTTTGAAAAGCTCGTAGGTGACACTTCTTCAAGTAAAGCTAAATCTCTTGTTAGGATGTCAAAGGCCTCTGTTGTAACCATGGTCAGTGTAGTAATATCCGGAATTAGTATAGTCGTAATCCTTGGAGTCTTTATAAGCAGGTCGGTTACAAGTAGAATGAAGGATATTCTCAAGTCCATAGAGCTTTTTGCCGGCGGTAATCTGACGGTTAAATTCGATGTCTCTGGGAATGATGAGATAGCAGTTATGGGGGAAGCCTTATCTAAGATGGCAGAAGATCTTAGGGAAGATATGGCAGTTATACAAAAAGCAAGCTTGGAGCTTTCCGATTTTTCAAGGACTCTGGACGATTTCATGGATGAGCAAGAGGAGAGCATAGATGAAATGGCCCAGAACATCGAAGAGGTGACTCAAGACGCTCAAAATGCATCAGCAGCTGTTGAAGAAATTACGTCGGAGGTTCAGGAAGTTGCATCAGGAGCTCAAAATTTATCCAACATGAGTCAGCAACTCACAGAAGCTGCTTCCGATATGAGTAAATCTGCAGATGAAGGTAAGATCTCCATAGGAAATGTTATGGATTTAATAATGAGTGTCACAAAGCAAGCAGATGCTACATCAGAGATAGTGGATCATGTTGCGAAGAAAAGTCAGAACATAGGAGAAATAGTTGAAACGATAAACTCCATAGCGGAGCAAACAAATCTGTTGGCCCTGAATGCTGCTATAGAAGCTGCGAGAGCTGGAGAGGCTGGTAAAGGCTTTGCGGTGGTTGCAGACGAGATAAGGAAACTGGCCGAGGAGAGTAGAAGAGCAACGGAAGATATAGATGAAATATTGACCGAGATTCAAGAGGGTGTTATGAAAACTCAAAGTGCTATGAGAGAAATGGTTGGGTCCATAGGTAAGACAAGTGAGAAAGCGGAAGGGGCTATGGAAAAGTTCGAGAGAATACTCAGTAAAATTGATGATGTTATGTCATTAACGGAAAGGCTCGTTGCAACAGCAGAGGAGCAAGGTGCTGCAAGTGAGGAGATAGCTTCGGCCATGAGTAGTGCGTCTGAATCCGTTATGAAGATAACAGACAGGATAAGCAATCTGGAAGAAAAAATGAAAGTCATTTCAGATCAATCCGAAAGTCTGGGAGAGGCTGGAGATGAATTGAGGAGTATGTCTCAGAAGCTTGCCGAGCTTGTGAAAAGGTTTAAGGTATGAACTATGGGGATTCTTGATCTGGAAAAAATGTGAGAGTGTGAAGATATTCCATGTTCCGTGATTTTACTATTCCGATTGAACGAGAAAAGGAAGTTATATTGGATAGGCATGAACGGGGCTTTCCGATATCTCCTTCAACCGCAAGTACACAAATTTATACCATGGTCTTTTTTGTAACTTCTTAGAAACTTGGTTGTAATTCGAAATTAACATATATATTGTAATATTTTTTTACGAATGGATAAGTGAAAAAATTATCAATATGCGTACAGGGTCTTTGACAAACATGATACGGTCGCATTCTATGAGCAGATTGAAGAACTACGTTCGAAATATCGATGCGTCATATCACATTGGCTCAATATGAAGCGTGAATTTTAACGAATATTTGTTGAGAATTTGTGAATAATAAACCAATATGATATCTAAAAATCTCAGGCCTTCAGGCCTGAAAAAAGGAGGGGGATAACTATGGCAGATGTGAAGATCGACAAAACTCTTGATGTTAGAGGAGAGGTTTGTCCTGTCCCGGATGTTGAAACGAGGAGAGCCCTCAAGAGCATGAAATCCGGCGAGGTTTTGGAAGTACTCATAGACTACCCACTCTCCAAAGAGAGAATCCCGGCAAATGTTCAGAAGGACGGAAATGAAGTGATAGCCATAGAGGACATTGGTCCGAGTGAATGGAGAATCCTGATAAGGAAAAAGTGAGGTGATACCATGGAGGTCCTGACTGGTATAATCACCGGCATATTCTTTGGAATAGTTCTTCAGCGTGGGAGACTGTGCTTCAACTCAGCGATAAGAGATCTGAGATTGTTCAGGGATAACTACCTCTGGAAAGCTGTGATGCTGGCAATTGCTCTCGAGACGATCGCGTTTCACTTCATGGCATCAGCCGGGTGGATACACCTGAACCCGAAGCCATTCATGCCGCTTGGAAACATAATAGGTGGTCTGATATTCGGATTTGGAATGGTCCTAGCCGGTGGATGTGCGAGTGGTGTTACCTATAGAGTGGGTGAAGGTATGACAACTGCTTGGATGGCCGCAGTGTTCTATGGATTATTTGCAACTGCGTCCAAAAAAGGCTTTCTTAAGCCGATAGTGAAATTCCTCCAAGGTCCTGTTTATAGAGTTAATGCTAACAGCTCCACTTACAAGTCTGGTGAGATAGGTCCTACCCTTGCTACAATCTTTCATGTAAGCCCTTGGATTCCCGCTCTGATAGTTACGGCTCTTCTTCTGTGGTATGTCTTCGGTACAAAAACAAGTCAGAGAAGCGGGAAAGGGTTCAATTGGTACACAACCGCAATTCTCGCAACGCTGGTTGCAATGTTCGGATACTGGACGAGGAGTACTTTTTCGGAGAAACCCTATGGGCTTGGAATCACAGGAGGATGGGCGAGTATATTCTCCACGCTAACCGGTTCCCACCTGAATTGGGAAGGGGCTGAGGTTCTTGGAATAATCATAGGTGCCTTCATATCCGCAATGGCGGCAAAGGAGTTCAAACTGAGAATGCCGAGAAAGGCTAGCACATACCTTCAGGTTCTCATCGGAGGGATTTTCCTAGGGCTGGGAGCATCGATAGCTGGAGGATGTAATATAGGACACTTCTTCACAGGAGTTCCTCAACTAGCTCTCAGTTCCATCCTCGCGGCGGTGTTCTTCGTACTTGGGAACTGGATGATGACCTATTGGCTCTACGGCAGGAGGTGATTCTAGTGAAGATCGCCATTCAAGTCATGCTTCATCCATACACAAATCAAGACGTCGACACGGCAATAAGAATAGCACGGGAGGCTGTGAATAAAGGACACGAAGTGGCGATATTCCTTTTCTGCGATAGTGTGCTGTCAATCAATGCAGCTGCAAGGCCTGTTCGCGGAGATAGGAACATACCGCAGCTCATCAAAGAGCTTATAGACGCTGGAGTAGAAGTCCACATCTGTGGAATATGTTTCCAGTACAGGGGGCTCGAAAGGGAAAAGATAGTGAAAGGTGCAAAGCTAAGCGGACTTCCCGAGTTGGCTTCTCTGATATACGAGAGCGACAGATTCGTGAACCTCATGGCTTAAGGGGTGATGAAAATGAAGAAGGTTTTGTTCATATCCTACCTACCGGCACCGGGATCGATATTCGTGAATGAAACTTTCAGGACAGCTTTTGGCATGTACGGTGAGGACATAGAACCGGTCATACTCTTGATGGAGGACTCAGTCGTGGCACTTGGAGAGAAATATTCCCCAGAAGATCTCGGGCTCTTGCCTATAAAGACCGTTCACAGGTACATAAACAGGTATGGAACGAAAGTGATGGCCGTAAAGGAAGACGTCGAGAGCAGAAAGG
>JALVXE010000015.1 GCA_027038385.1 Thermotogaceae bacterium | reverse complement strand
GGCTTTATGTGTATAATTTTCCTTGCGAATGGGCGCGTAGCTCAGTTGGGAGAGCGCTTCCTTGACGAGGAAGAGGTCGTAGGTTCAAGTCCTGCCGCGCCCACCAAGGCCCCAAGAGGGGCCTTTCATTTTGATGTGCTCTTTCCAAGATACGCTTCTATGACCCTTTCGTTTCTCACGATCTCCTCAGGCTTTCCATGTGCTATCTTCTCACCATGATCTAAAACGGTTATCGTGTGTGCGAGACCCATGGTGAACCTCATGTCGTGTTCTATGAAGAGAACGGTCGTTCCGTTTTCGTTGATCCTTCTTATTAGATCCGCAAGATTTTTCGTCTCTTGATCGTTCAAGCCGGACGCCGGCTCGTCCAGAAGAAGAAAATCAGCTCCAGTTGCTAAAGCTCTCGCTATCTCTATATTCCTCTGAATGCCAAGAGGCAATACGGATGCCTCTTGATCGGCATATTTTGACAAACCGCAAAGCTCTATAAGCTTCATGGCTTTCTTTACGTTTTCCTCGCTCTTGACGATTTCTGTGAAAACTTTGAGGGATTTGTATATCTTCTTTCCTATACCGGCCAGGACGTTCTCCAAAACCGTCATCTCTGGAAAGACCCTGACTATTTGAAATGTCCTTCCCATACCCATCATCGCTATTCTGCTCGGTCGCAGCCCATCTATCCTCTTTCCTTTGAAGTAAACGTGTCCAGATGTCGGCCTTATGAAGCCGTTTATTATGTCGAACATAGTGGTTTTTCCAGCACCGTTCGGACCTATCAAGGCGTGTATCTCGCCTTCTTTCACCTCAAAGGATACGTTTTTCAGGGCTTGTATACCCCCGAACCTCTTTGACACGTTCTCAATCCTTAGCACTCTATCACCTCTTGAAGAGCTTTCTCAGGATTCCGTTTTTTCCAAGGAGCCCGGACGGCTGATACATCATCACAAGTACTATTATCGATCCGTATAGGAGCATCCTGTAGTCTTGTATGAACCTGAGAGCTTCTGGAAGAAACGTGAGTGTGTAGGCTCCGAAAACAGGTCCGGAGGTAGTCCCCATCCCTCCTAACACGAGCATGGTGAGTATTGAGATCGATACCGAGAAGGAAAAATCATCCGGAAAGACCATCCCCATTTGGTAAGTCCAGAGGTTTCCAGCGAGCCCCGCGATAGCTCCGGATATGGTGAAGGCGTATATCTTGAAGAGCGGAACACTCACCCCTATGGACTCCGCAGCTTTCTCGTTTTCTTTGACGGCTTCGAATCCGTACCTTGCGTAGACTCTGTTCAGGTACATGTCAAAGAGTATCACCGCAACGAGCCATAACGATGTGTAGAGTGAAAAGCCCGGAGTTGAAAGCTCCTTTCCGAATATCTTAGCCATCGGTATCCCAACTATCCCGTAAGGTCCCCCGAAGAAATCTATGTACTTGAACATCGATACGACGACGAAGTTTATCCCTATCGTTGCGAGTACCAAAAAGTCGTGTTTCACCCTCAAACTTGGAAGACCTAAGAGGAGTCCCACAATCCCGCTTATCAGAACGCTCGCAAGAAGAGTCCACCAGTATCCAACTCCGAACTTCGCGGCGAGTATTGCGGATGTGTAGGCACCTATCCCGAAGAAAGCCGCGTGTCCCAGCGAGACCTGTCCCGCATATCCAACGAGGATGTTCAAGCTGAGCGTGAGTATCGAGAATATGTTGGAGAACGTTATGAGGGTAAGTATGTAGTCAAGGCTCATCTCGTAGCCCTCCTAAACAACCCCTCCGGTTTTATCATCAAAACAGCTATCATGACCAAAAACGCTATTGCATCCCTTGGAAGAACAAATCCCTTCCAAGCCACAAGTAGCGTTTCTGCGAACGCAAGTATGAACCCCGCAAGAACGGCTCCGTAAAGGCTCCCGAATCCTCCCAGAACTATCACGACGAACGATTTGTAAGACGGCACCTCTCCCATCGTCGGATACACGTTGTTTTCGTACACTCCGACCAGTATCCCAGCGAGTGCGGCCAAGGCCGATCCAAGAAAGAAAGCCATTGAGATCGTCCTCTCGACGTCCACACCGAGCGTTCCGGCTATGGCCATGTCTTCCGCGCAGGCTCTCATGGCAAGCCCCAATTTCGTGTGGTTCATAACCAGGTACACCAGAATCAAGGAAACGGCGGTTATGATCAGTATCACTATCTGATGCTGTGTTATCACCACTCCGTTTATCCTTATGTCGTTTATGCCAAAGTTCACTGCAAAGGGCTGTCTGTACGGTCCCCAAACCAATCTGTAAAGATCCTGCATCACTATAAAAAGACCTATGCTTATCACGAGTGGGACTATTCTGGATTCTCCCAGAACTTTCCTGTAGAAGTACCTGTACACCCCTATTCCCGCTATCCCGGTTAGGAAGATCGATAGAAGAAGAGATACCCAGAAGCTTCCGGTCATGTGATAGAACATCAGACCCAGAAATGCCCCAAGTGTGTATATTCCGGCGTGGGCTATGTGGAGGATTTTCAATATCCCGTAAACGAGCGTTAGACCAACGGATATCAGAACGTATATACTACCAAGAACTAGGGCATTGACCACGTCCTGCAATTTTTACACCTCCAAAAAACGGGCGGGATTCGCCCGCCCGGGGATCACCTCGTTGGAGTCGTTATGCTCGGATCGTCTATCTTGCAGAGCCTGTGGAAGGAATCGTTTAGAACGACTTGACAGACGACTTCCCTCACAGCCTCTCTGAAGCTCGTGAATCTCTTGAAACCCGTCACGAAGTCTTCACCCTTTACCTTCAACATAGCTTTCTTTATCGCGGATTTGTCAACTTTCCCGGCTATCTCTATGGCTTTCTTGAGTATCATCACTGCGTCGAACGTCGAAGCTGCGACCATGTCTGCAGGTCTTCCGTATTTCTCCTCGTACTCTTTTATGAACCATTTCACAACAGGCTTCTCGCTATCTCTGTCGAGATCCGTGGTTATAACAGTCCCGTTTGCAGCGTGGTTCTTCGAAAGCTGTATGAACAGAGGAGAGTCGTAACCTTCTTGCCCGATTATCGTCTGGTATATCCCGAGTTCCTTCGCCTGAGTGACTATCTTGCTCGCGTTGAAGTAGTACCCAGTTGCGTATATGACATCCGGGTTCTTTTTCTTGATCTCGCTCAGAACTGTCCTGAAGTCCTTTTCTTCAACCGAGAACTTCGCTTCGTACACTATCTTCGCTCCCAACTTTTCAGCCTCTGATTTGAATGCTTTTGCTAAGGACACCCCGAAGTCGTTGTCCATCGTGAGGATCGCTATCTTCTTAGCTCCAAGTTTTTCTACGGCAAGATGTGCTCCAGCTCTTCCTTGAACCGTCGCGAGGGTTCCGACCCTGAATATGTAATCTCCAGCTTTGGTTATATCGGGATGGACGGCGTAAGCGGCTATCATTGGGGTTCTCAGGCGCTGGTATATGCTGGCTGCTGCTCTTGTCGGTCCGCTGTACGATCCACTGATCACGGCGATGACTCTATCCCTCTGAACCATCTTGTAGGCTAGCGTCACGGCTTGTTTTGGATCGGTTTGATCGTCATAGTACAGGAGATTTATCTTGTCCCCAAGCACCCCACCATGCGAGTTTATGTACTCAACAGCGAGTTGTGCACCGTGAAGAGCACTCAATCCATCGTCTGCTCCTATTCCCGTTAGCGGAACGAATAGTCCAACCTTTATCGTGGCAAAGCTCAGCACGCCAACAAGCAGAAGAAGAAAACCGAGTTTCCTCAAGAAAATCACCCCTTGAGAAGAATGAAATTGAAGCCTTTCAGAATTCGTAATAAGCGTTGAATATCTTCGTACTCGATGTTTCAACTGAAGAGAGCTTCTCTCTAACTTCTTCTTCCGATGGAATCTCCGGCGATGGCTTGAAGAAGTAAAATCCCTGATAATATCTGTACCCTATCTTTATCAGGGATTTCAGCTCGCTTTCCGTCTCAACTCCTTCTATGACGAGAGCGTTGTCCGGCTTGTAGAAACACTGGATCATTTTGTAGAGTAGGAACCTCTTGTTATCGTTTTCATGGACGTTTCTCACTATCTCCTTGTCGATCTTTATGAGATGAGACTTCAAAGAGAACGTGAGCTTGAACGTCGTCGCACCGGATCCGAAGTCGTCCACAGCTACTCTGTAACCTCTGCTAGTTAGAAAATCCACTATTCTCAAGAAAGCTGCGAAATCCTCCACGTAAGTTCTTTCGGATATTTCCCATATCACTCTCTCTGGTGGTATATCGTATTTCTTCATGTCTTTCTCGATCTTGTCTATGAAAAGCGGCGTGGTCGGGCCGAGGTTTATCGTCACGTAAGCATCCTTTATTCCAGATTCTTTGAATTTTTCAAGGTGTTTTCTTCTCGCCAGTTTGTCGAGTTCAAGCTCGAGTCCAGATGAAGCCGCTATCTTGAAGAGTATGTCTGGCTTTCTGAGAAGTGATCCTTCTGGCCCCCTTATCAGAGCTTCGTAAGCGATAACTCTCTTTTCCTTTAGATCCACTATCGGCTGGAAATAGCTCTCAAGATCGTGCCGGTCGAGTATCCTCAAGAGCTCTTCTGAGAGTTTGTTTATCTTCACTTTCTTTCTAACTTCCGCATCTTTGAACGCGACGTTTATAGCGGTTATCAGACCGTCTTCATC
>JALVXE010000014.1 GCA_027038385.1 Thermotogaceae bacterium | reverse complement strand
CCACATCTACGTGTATCGGGGTTCCAACTCATCCAGCATCGAGTCGTAGTCAAAGACGTAAGACATCTCAACGTACGATCTGAAAAGATCCTTCGCGGCTGCTCTGACCTCATCGACCATTTGATGATTTGCCAAAAGCCTGTCTATCCTGTCGACTACCTTAACCAAATCTGCTCTCGTGTCCCTGTGCTTCTCAGATCCACGAATATCCTTATCATATCCGAGAAAGGTGTTAGCGAGACCTTGTCCTTCACGAGTTCACTCCTTCGTTTATGCTAACTCATTTCACCATGTCAAACTCGGAGCGACAAAAATCGTATACCCAAAAAAGATTTTGAATCATCATCTCGTTAAGAAGGATAGTACAAAGTTTCTGAGGTTTTGAAAGAGCTCTTCAAATGTCGGAAAACGAGATTTTTGTTTTGTGGGTTATTTACATTTTTAACTCCTGTGCTATAATGCCGTTCAAAATACGCAGGGGGGTGAGAGAGTATGCGTAAGTACCTGATCTTCTTGATGGTTATTCTCACAGTATTCACGCTCGCGAGATACGCAAAGTTCATACTCGGAGTCGATATCACCACGCTCCTTCCGCCTGATATCTCCGACAACCCGTCGATGATCGTGGCAAAGCACATCTTCGAAGGACTCATAGCGTATGACAGCAAGATGAACATCGTCCCTGTTCTTGCAACATCCTGGGAGATATCGAAGGACGGAACGGAGTACACTTTCCATCTCAGAAAAGGTGTGAAGTTCCAAGACGGAGCTCCTTTCAACGCCTATGCGGTGAAGAAGGACTTTGACTACATACTGACGCATGATGTCGCCTACAGAAAGAAGCTCTTCGAACCGTACATAAAGAGCGTAGAGGTCGTCGACGAGTACACGGTGAAGTTCGTGTTGAAGTTTCCGTTTGCTCCGTTCTTGAACTTCCTTTGCCATCCGGCTGCGATGATAGTCTCTCCGAAAGCGATAGATAAGTACGACGATCCATCGGAGCTCGGAAGACATCCAGTTGGAACGGGACCATTCAAACTCAAGGAGTGGATACCTGGTGAAAAAGTGGTCCTCGTGAAGAACGAAAACTACTGGAGGAAAGGTTATCCAAAGCTCGATGGAATAGTCTTCATGCCGATACCTGAAGGAGTCACAAGGGTTCTCAAGGTTCAGACTGGATCTGCGGACCTAGCGGTTAACATTCCAGTCATGCTCGCTGACAAGCTCAGCAGATCCAAGAACGTCGACGTCGTGAAAGCTCCTACTCTTCGTGTCGTTTTCATAGGGTTCAACCTCAAGAGAAAACCGTTCGACAACATACTGGTGCGAAAAGCACTCAACTATGCGGTAGATAAGAAAACCCTCTGCAAGACGATAATGAGAGGCTTGGCTACTCCATCAGATTCACCGGTATCCGTGTTCATAAAAGATCACTACGCCACCGGAGGATATCCTTACAATCCCAAAAAGGCCAAAGAGCTCTTGGCAAAAGCCGGATATCCGAATGGATTCAGCGTGGAGCTGATAACCCCGAAGGGAAGGTACCCGCAGGATTACGAGACGGCTCTTGCTGTTCAGTCGATGCTTGAGAAAGTCGGTGTTAAGGTCAAGGTTACGACGATGGAATGGCCGACATACGTTCACAGACTACTCAAGACCGATGATTACGACATGTACCTCGTCGGCTGGTCACCATCAACAGGAGAAGCGATTTGGGTACTTGACCCGCTTCTCACCAAAGGATCGATATTCAACCTCAGCTACTACTACAATCCGAAGTTTGAGAAGATACTCAACGAGGCCAAGAGAACAATGGATCCGAAGAAGAGGCACGAACTCTTAGCGGAGGCTCAGAAGATCGTCGTTGACGACGCCCCTTGGATATTCCTCTACAACATATACCAGATATTCGCAAAATCCTCCTCACTAAAAGGTGTCGAAGTCATACCGACCGAATTGATACTCCTCAACAACGCGTACTTCCAGAAATGATAGGAGAGGGGCTCCTCCCCTCTCTTTTTCCCAAAAGGAGTGAGAAAATTTGACAAGGCTCATAATAAGACGGGTTCTCCTCCTCATACCGACGATGATAGGCGTTTCTTTACTCATATTTTCCATAATGAGGCTCCTTCCAGGTGATCCGGCAGTTTTGGTAGCCGGAGAGGACGCCACTCCTCAAACCATAGCCCAGATAAGGAAAGAATTTCACCTGGATGATCCTTTCATAGTTCAGTACGCGATATTCATGGAAAAGCTCTTCATGGGAGATATTCAGTCCATAAAGACCAAACAACCGATATTCGAAGAGCTCATTCCTCGGTTTGAAAACACACTCGAGCTCGCCACGGTCAGCATAGTGATAGCAATTGTCCTTGGGATAACCCTGGGAGTCATAGCCGCGGCTCACAGAAATTCCTGGATCGATAACATAGTCATGGCTACGGCTCTATTTGGGGTATCGATGCCGGTCTTCTGGTTGGGAATACTCCTTATCCTTCTTTTCTCCGTTCAGCTGAGGTGGTTCCCAGCTGGGGGAAAAGAAGGGTTTGAGAGCATAATACTCCCGTCTCTAACGATAGGGTTCACGCTCATGGGATACATAGCTAGGATGACGAGGGCTATGATGGTTGAAGTTCTGACGAAAGACTTCATAAAGACTGCGAGATCTTACGGACTTCCAAGAAAGATGATCATATACAAGTACGCCCTCAAGAATGTCTTGATACCGATAATAACGATAATCGGGCTCCAGTTCGGATACTTGCTTGGCGGTGCGGTTCTCACGGAAAGTGTTTTTGGATGGCCCGGTATAGGTAGATACATAGTCGATGCGATATTCATGAGGGACTACAACGTGGTCCAAGTTGGAATAATGCTTGTCGCGTTCTTCTTCGTAATAGTGAACCTGGGAGTCGACATACTGTACATGCTCGTCGATCCGAGGATAAGAAGGAGGAGCTCCTGATGGAGTGGAAGAAGATCTGGAGAAGGCTCAAGAAGAACAGGTTCGCAGTGATCGGATTTTGGATAATAGTCAGCTTCATACTGATGGCGATATTTGCACCTTACATAGCACCCTATGATCCAAATGAACAGGACCTTTTGGCGAGTCTTCAGGGGCCATCGCTAGCACATCCGTTCGGCGTGGACTACTTTGGGAGAGACATATTGAGCAGGGTGATATGGGGTGCTCGAGTTTCGCTCACCTTATCCGTAGAGGCTGTCTTGCTCGCTACAGTCGTTGGAACGTTCATAGGAGCAGTGGCCGGATACTACGGTGGTGCGATAGATGAGATATTGATGAGAACGATGGACGTCTTCTTAGCGATACCGAGCATCCTCCTCGCCGTGGCGATAGTGGCGGTTCTAGGACCGAGCAACTTCAACCTGATACTGGCCATCTCCGCTTACGCGGTGCCACAATTTTCAAGGATTGCGAGAGGTGCTGTCCTATCTGAGAAGAACAAAGAATACGTTGAGGCTGCCAAATCCATCGGCGAAAACTCGTTCGTCATAATATTCAAATACATAATCCCGAACGCCTTGCCTCCAATCGTCGTTCAAGCTACCTTGAGAATGGCCGCTTCGATAATGAGCATAGCGGGTTTGGGTTTTTTGGGACTTGGGGTCCAGCCGCCCACGCCGGAGTGGGGAACCGATCTGAGCTTGGCGAGAACGTATCTTGAGATAGCCCCGCACGCTGGGATATTCCCAGGACTCGCGATATTTCTGGCGGTTATGGGATTCAACTTCCTTGGTGATGGGCTCAACGAAGCCATAAATCCCACTCTTAAGGACAGGTGATAACGTGGAAGAGATTTTAAGAGTAGAAGATCTGAGAATAAACTTCCTGACGGAAGATGGGGTAGTGAAAGCGATAGATGGGGTCAGTTTTTCTCTGAGAAAGGGAGAGGTCCTTGGGATAGTTGGAGAGACGGGCTGCGGGAAGTCCGTAACTGCGCATGCCATATTAAAGCTTCTTCCACAACCACCCGCCCAGATAGTTGGCGGAAAGGTCATATTTGAGGGAAAGAACCTATTGGAGCTCACGGAAGAAGAGATGAACGAGATAAGGGGAAGAGGAATCGCGATGATTTTCCAAGAACCGATGACATCGCTCAACCCGGCCTTTACGATAAAAGAGCAGATGGCCGATGTGATAACCCTACATAGAAAAGTTGACAAAAAGGAAGCGGTAGAAATAGCGGCAAACGCTTTGAGAGATGTCAAGCTTCCACAACCTGAGATAGTACTCAGTAAATACCCGCACGAGCTCTCTGGTGGTCAGCGCCAGAGGGTGATGATAGCGATGGCCCTTTCATGCCAACCGAAAATCTTGATAGCAGACGAACCCACCACCGCCTTGGACGTCACGATACAGGCTCAGATACTCAACTTGATGAAGAACCTTCAGGAAAGGTATGGAATGTCGGTGATAATAATCACGCACGACATGGGTGTGGTCGCACAGATAAGTGACAGGGTGGCCGTGATGTACGCTGGAAACGTTGTCGAGATAGGAGATGTCAGAGAAGTTCTGAAGGATCCCATTCATCCGTACACTAAGGGGCTTCTGAGGTCAATACCCAAAGTTGAGAATCCGGGTGAGAAACTCGAAACGATACCAGGAAGCGTTCCGAATCTGATAGATCCTCCAACCGGATGCAGGTTCCACCCGAGG
>JALVXE010000013.1 GCA_027038385.1 Thermotogaceae bacterium | reverse complement strand
AGTTGAATCACAGAGATGCCCAGGTCAGACACAACCTCCGATAACATGTCCACTACCCAGTCTGTGTTGACGAGAGTCCTGTACATCCAATGGTACGTAAACTCGAATTCTATATCGTTCGCTTCGGCTATTCCTTTTGCTATCTCCTCCAACCTCCTTGCAGCTTTTTTTCTATCTTCCTCGCTTATCGTCCTAACGGTACCTGATATCTCGGCTGTATCTGGTATGACGTTGAACGTGGTGCCAGAGATGAGCTTCGTTATCGTGGTAACGAAAGGATGGGTTTGGTTTATCTCCCTGCTCCTGAACGAGTACGTCGTCGTGACGAACTGAGCAGCCGGAGCTATGGGATCGTTTGCCTCGTGTGGGGCTGATCCATGTCCACCTTTGCCCTTGAACTTTACATCGAAGGCGTCGGCTGAGGCCATGAATACACCTTTTTTCGTTATTATTCCTCCTTCTGGAGCGTCGGCGTGGTTTCCAACGTGCTGGCCGAGTACGAGTTCGACGTCTTCGAGAGCCCCATCCTTTATCATCTCCAAAGCTCCGAAGTACCCTTCCTCGCCAGCTTGGAATATCAGTCTGATTCCAATAGGAGCGGGGTTTTTCGAAAGATACTCTGCCAGTCCTAAGAGAACCGCCGTATGTGCATCGTGTCCACACGCATGCATCCTTCCCTTGTGCGTGCTCTTGTATGGTATGTCGTTTTTCTCCTCCATCGGCAGTGCGTCCATATCAGCTCTTATAGCCACAAACGGTGGATTCCCGATATCGCATATTATCCCTTTGCCGGCTTTCTTTGGAGAGAAACCGAGTTCCTCTAGCTGGGTTTCGACATAGGAAACCGTCTTGGGAAGATCGAGACCAAGCTCTGGTATCTTGTGAAGTTCTCTTCTGTGCTCTATAACCTTTGGAAGAAGCCTTTTGATTTCATCCAGGTTCATCCTCATCCCCCCTCAGGACTTTTATAGCAAATATCATGTAGGCTGTATGAGCAACCATCCTGTCAAACGGTCTCAGGCGCTCGGGAACAGGCTTGTATTGGCGGAACATGCTTTCCCACACTTCTACCATGACGAATGGAAATTCCTTGATCTCTTTTAAAACCATTTGCACCTGATTCGTCGTCGGAACCACAGTGCAGAAGCGTCCACCACCTTTAAGCGCCTTCCAGGCTACTGATATGTACTCCCAAGGATGTGGAACGTCTAGAAAAAATGCGTCGACGTTGGTCTCCTCAACGCCGCTCGATATATCCTTGAGCTTTAAATCTACCCTATCAATAACTTCCCATTTTGTCAGGTTGTCTTTAGCAAGGTTGTAGAAGTCTTCCCTTCTCTCATAGGTGTAAACCTTACCACTTTTTCCGACGGCTTTTGCGAATAGATAACTCATCGCAGCGCTACCAGCTCCAACGTCTACAACCCTTTTCCCCTCGAAGACATCGAGTTTCATGAGTATGAAACTCGAATCCTTTGGATAGACAACTTGAGTTCTCCTGTTCATGTGGAAAACATCGTCTATGTAGCCCGGCTCTACGATGTACAGAGTTTTCCCCTTGCTCGTCTTCACAGAGGTTCCATAAGGTTTTCCTATTATCTCGTCGAATTGAAAAGCACCTAGGTGTGTTCCAAACTTTTTCCCAGCTTTTACTTCGGTCAAGAATTCCTCACCATCATCTCCAACGAGAAATATCCTATCTCCGTCTTCTATCAATGGATAGGCCACTCGGTCCACTCCTCTCTTCCAAAAGAAAGAGATATGTCCGCGTACTTTGAGAAAACTTTAGCTCTCTTTCCGTCCTTTATTATGTACACTCTGTTTACATCGAAGGTCCTGAAGACTGAAAGGAGGATTTGGTAGAGCGCCATTCTCTCTGCGTAGAAAGTCATGCCCTCCAATTTATCGGAGTAGAAATCGAGGACCACAGCGTCGTCCAGTACGAACGCCGCTCTCAAACATCCAGGGGGAACAAAGCTCCTGAACCCTGGTGGAGGAGAATACAACTGTTGAAAGAGTGAGAACACTATTGGTATGGACTCATCCACATTGAAACGCTTCACCACGCCTATATCCCTGTTGTAGTCCACGAAGACCGCCTGGATCTCAACTGCCAAGATCTGGAAGCCTATCAAAATCAGGAGCGCTATTGATAATCTTTTCAATTCCGGTCATCCTCCTGACTATACTGAGGATCTTCATGAGGTCTTCTCTCGATTTCAAGAGCACCACCAAAGCTGGGGTTCCCGGTGGTATATCGATCATCGGAAAAGTTTCCAGTCTGTATCCTAGGTTCCTCGAGATTATCTTCGCTATTTCAAAAGAGATCTCAAAGGCCCTTTTGTCCAGTCCTTCAAGATCCGGTGATGTGGGTCTAACTATAACTATACCGTTTCCGCGGGCGAGTATTAACCCAAAGCTACTAAGTGGAAGAGGCTTCATCATGCCACTTCCAACTGAGACGATCAAGATCTTTCTTGATTCACCGGGTTTTCTAAGCGTTATTATATCCTTCCCTATGTATTCTCTGCTCAGAGAAAACGAAGAGTTTCCGATATCAATCTTCAATATCGTTTCTTTAGGTTTGTAGATCTTCCCGGCATACATGACGTATCCAACGGAAACCAATTTGAGAAAGTTTTTGTTCTTTTCGTATTCGATTGCGGGATTTCCATAGTACTCCACCAATAGGTTGTTTCCTTTCACATCCACCCCTTTCAATATACACTCAGGGATGATCAAGGAAGATCCAACTTGTGTGTATGGAATCTCAAAGAAACTCAGAAACTCCTTGATGCTTATCTCGGAAACGGTTGGTGTACCACTTCCAAGCGCTATTTTCCCATTTATCTTCAGTATCGCCCTGTCGTTAAACTGAAAAACGGTGAACGTCGGTTCATTCGTTACAACGGGCTCGTTGTACTCAAGAGAGTCAGCTATGAAATATGAAATGTTCTCTATGTCTTCAAAACGCATCATATCTCCTTCGAAGAGGAGATCCCTTCCAAGCCAAAGAGTGTAAGAGAAAGTCATAGTTGTGATGAGAAGAAACAGTAGAGTTTTCATCAATACTTGAATATACTCCTGCCTGTAAATTCTCTCAAGATGGAGTTTCTCGGTATATCCTCAAGATTTGTTATCGGCAGGAAGTAGTCCAAGACTTTCAGGAGCCTTAGGGCTTCTGGGTACTCATCCACATCATCTGGAACTTGTGCCAGAAGTGTTTCAGCGAATATCTTCAGCACAGGCAATTCGTATATGAGGGCTGAGTTGAACATCACGTCGGCTTCCTCTTGATATGGGAATATGTTTCTCTCCTCTCCTTTCCTAACGTTTGGCCACATCCTGAGGGTATCGAGGGCGCTATGCGCTCTGAATTTGTAATCCCTGACCATCCTCCTTATAAGGCGAGTGTCCGTCGTAGACATCCTGTTCATATCGTCGAAATTTATCTGAGTCAGGGCGCTTACGTATATCCTGAACTTGAGCTCCTCTGGAATGTGCGGAGTGAGCCTTGGGTTCAGTCCATGTATCCCTTCGACTATTATTATCTGATCTTTTTCTATTTTGAGTTTTCTTCCAGGTCTTCTCTTTCCAGCCTTGAAATCGTATTTCGGGAGTTCTGTTTCCCTACCATTGAACAGATCGAGAAGATTTTTGTTGAACAGCTCTACGTCTATCGCTTCGAGCGCTTCGAAATCGTAGTTTCCGTTCTCATCGCGAGGAGTTTTCTCCCTATCGACGAAATAATCGTCGAGCGATATCGCTATGGGCCGGAATCCATTTGCCTTAAGCTGGACGGCCAATCTCTTTGCGAAGGTCGTCTTTCCAGAAGAGGAGGGGCCCGCTATCAAAACCAAACGAGCGGTTTTCTTCGCCTTGAACTCATCCGATATTTGGGAGATCCTTTTCTCGTGAAGGGCTTCGGCTATGAGTATGAGATCTGCTACGGCCCTTTCACCCCTTGCGATAATCCTGTTCAGATCTCCGACATGTTCTATCTCCATTATCCTGAGCCATCTAGCGTACTCCAAAAATACTGTGTTGAATTTTCTCATCTCTTTATACTCTGGTATCTCGTTTGGACTGGATGTAGTTGGATGAAGGAGTCTGAATCCAGGTGAGTATTGGCGCAGATCGAATACCTTCATCGTGCCGGTGCTCGGCGGCATGTATCCGTAGAAATAGTTGTAATAGTCACAGCATCTGTACACCTTTATCGTCTTCTTCTTTCTGTATCTAAGGAGCTTTATCTTTGCCTCAAACCCAAACTTCTCGAAGAGCTTTCTAACCTCTCCCTTGTAAAGTGCGAGTTTTTCAAATGGCTCATCTGACTCAACGATTTTGTGCATCTCGTCTTTGAACTTTTTCAAATCCTCTTCTGACGGGGTATAGATATCACCGTTTTCGTCAAACAGCTCGCAATATAGAGAATTTCCAAGTGAGTGGAGAACCTTCAACTTGTAATTTGGGAACACGTTTCTCACGGCCACCGCAAGAACGAATAAAAGTCCCCTTTGATATATCCTTATTCCATCAGAGGACGTCAAATCTATGAATCTGACCTTTCCTCCTCTGTCTAAGGGTTTATTTAGCTCCACTATGAGGTTGTCGAGACGAGCTGCAACTATTGGGGCTCTGTGAAATTTCTCATAATCTTTGACAAACTTTAGAAGGCTTTCAC